>NZ_CP151767.2:2100000-2342500 GCF_038443705.2 Yoonia sp. SS1-5
TCGTAGATGGTTCCGATAAACTTCGGAAAATAGATGCCAAAGCTGGCATTCGACGTGGCCTGGGTCATCACCGTCAGCATGATCAGCCCCGGCACGATAAACGCCCCATAACTGACGCCTTCGACCTCTTGTATGCGGCTGCCGATGGCCGTTCCGAACACCACAAAGTAAAGCGACGTGGACAAAACCGGCGACACCAGGCTTTGCGTGATTGTCCGAAAGAACCGTCGCATTTCGAACATGTAGATGGTCAGGACCGCGTTCAGGTTCATGCTGTTTCCTTCACCAGACCGACAAAAATATCTTCAAGGCTGCTTTGCTGGGTCTGGATGTCTGTCATCTGCAGCCCGGCCTTCTGCAGATCACCAAGCAAGGTCGTAATGCCCGTGCGTTCGCCCGTTGTGTCATACCGGTAGATCAGGTTTCTGCCATCTGCGGCGCGTTCCAATGCATAGGCTGCCAATGCGTCAGGCACATTATCGACCGGCGTGGCCAGTTCGATCCGCAGCTGTTTTTGCCCCATCTGGGCCATCAACTCGGCCTTGTCCTGCACCAGCAAGATCTCGCCCTTGTTGATGACACCAACGCGGTCGGCGATGGCCTCCGCCTCTTCGATATAATGGGTGGTCAGGATGATGGTCACGCCACTGGCCTTGAGGTCTGCGACGACCTCCCACATGTCTTTGCGCAGTTCCACATCCACGCCCGCGGTCGGTTCATCAAGAAACAGGACGCGCGGTTCATGCGCCAACGCCTTGGCAATCAGGACCCGGCGTTTCATGCCCCCCGACAGCATCATGATCTTGTTGTCCCGCTTGTCGAGCAATGACAACTGCCCCAGGATCTTTTCGATATAGGCATCATCGCGTTTTTTGCCGAACAACCCGCGCGAAAAACTGACCGTTCCGAAAACCGTCTCGAACGGTTCCAGGTTGATCTCCTGCGGGACCAGTCCGATCAGACTGCGCGCCGCCCGAAAATTGGTCTGGGTGTCATGCCCGCCAACCGTAATCGTCCCCGCGCTTGGCACGGTTATGCCGCAAATCGTCGAAATCAGCGTGGTCTTCCCCGCCCCGTTCGGCCCCAAAAGTGCAAGGATCTCGCCCTCTTCGATATCAAGATTGACGGTTTTCAGGGCCTCAAAACCACCTGCATAAGCCTTGTGCAGGTTTTTGACGGAAACGATTGCGGACATTGGCAGACCTTCTGTGTGCTGCGGTGGACCGTAATCCCAGAACCGCCGAAGGGAAAGGTCAGAAGCCGCAAGTTCAGGCCGCCCGGCGATGGCCGTTGGCAATTGCCCGCATCGTTTGACTTCGCGGCAGTGCGGGCGCATGATTTGCCGAAACAACATGACCAAACCAACCCTGATACTCGATCCCGACTGGCGGCAGATGGACGAACTCTTTTCGCCCGCTGCGCGATCTGTGCTGTTCGCTACCTACACTGTGATCTGGGGACAGGACGGGCCGATCCCACACAGGTTGCTACACGACGAGTTACCGAATGCGGCCGTCTTGATCGCGGCCAATCCGGTCGTCGATCAGGCAACCATTGACAGGGCGCCGCATCTGAAGGCCGTTATCGAAGTGTCCGGCAGCTTTCCGGACACTATAGACTACGCCGCCTGTGCTGCAGCGGGGATTGAGGTGCTGACATGCGCGCCCGGATTTCGGCAATCGGTGGCAGAAATGGGTTTGGCCATGGCCCTTGCCGGCGGGCGGGGCCTGGTCAGCGAACATGAGGCATTCCGCCATGGCCGGGAAAACTGGCTAAGCGACAATGAAAACACAGATTTCACCCTGTTTGGCGCCCGGGTCGGGTTTATCGGCTTTGGGCAGATCGCGCAGGAGATCTGCCGCCTTATGGCGCCATTTGCACCCGACATCCTGGCCTATGATCCATGGTTGCCGGATGCAGTTGCAACGCAGTTCGGGGCACAGTTGACCGATCTGGACGACGTCCTTGCGCAGGCCCGTTGCCTGTTTGTCGCCGCAGTCCCCACCCGCGAAAATCATCACCTGCTTGGCGCAGACAAGCTGGCATTGATGCCGCAGGATGCGCTGCTGATCCTGCTCAGCCGCGCGCATCTGGTGGATTTCGCGGCGCTGACCGAATGCGTCAGGGCGGGTCGTATCCGGGCAGCCATCGACGTTTTTCCACATGAGCCCGTTCCGGCAGATGACCCGATCCGGCAGCTTGGCAATGCGATCTTCTCACCGCATCGCGCGGCCGCGGTTGCCGGGGGCAGGCAGCTGATCGGTGACATGATCATCGACGATCTGGCGCATATCATGGCCGGTGATGCGACCCGGCGGCTTGGGCTGGCTGATGCTGAAAAAATCGCGTCATTGGCTGGTGTGGGCGATGCAGCACAGGTCACATCCATGGCCAAAGAGCGCTGATCATTCCCCGCGCAATTGTCGCCTGAATTGCGCCGGGGTCATATTGGTCAGGCTCTGAAACGCCTCATAAAACGCGGATAAGGACCGAAAGCCGCAATCAAGCGCGATCCCCAAGATCTTGGCGTCAGTTTCGGCCAACAGCATCCGCGCCCGGTAGACCCGTATTTCGGTGACATGGGCCTTTACGGTGGTGCCGAGTATCTTCTTGAACAGCGTATTGGCGTAGTTCTTTGATACCGAGGCCGCTTCAGCCACGTCAGCAAGGCTGATCGGGTCAGTGTAACGCTGTGCTACAAAACGCAGCATCCGTTCAAAATGAACGATGGCGTTGCCGCCAATCCGGGACCGGCCGCCCAATTGTTGCGGCTGCGCAATGACGTCCCAACCACTTAACGCGACGCGTGTGATCCGGGCCTGCAGCTCAAGACAGTGCAGCCTGCTCATCGCTTCGGTGTCAGGGGATATCTCCCGCGCCCATTGCCCGGCCAGGATATCATCGCCGGGCAAATGATCGGCGGCCAGGATCACGCCGCCACCCAATAGCGCCTGCGTGAAATCCTGCGGTACCGGCCATGACCAGAATTCCTGCAATGACACATAGGCATTTGTGATTGTACCCGCGCCAACCACATCGGTTACCCGATGCGGCTGCGCGGCCCAGAAAATACAAAACCGCCCCTGTGGCACCCGAACTGTCTTGCCGCCAAAGGAATAGATCATATCGCAGCCCTGCAGATAATTGATCTCGATTGACGGATGGACATGATAGGGCTCGTTCATCGCGCGCGGGCGATGATGCTGCAGATACATGCCGCCGCCATGAGTCATCAGCTCGAAATCGTCAACAACGTTGGACGGATCAAGCGAACCCTGAAAGTGCGGCGTCATGTGCTTCATGGGCCGACACTAGCAGTGCTTTGTAAACAACGGCATACCATGTTTGATTTTCCGGAAGTCTTTAGTGCCTGTCCGAAAGACAGATCGCGAGGTGTCGCGTCTTATGAACCCCACAAAGCACCAATGGGAGGATTTAACGGTGACTTCTAATCGCAGATTGAAGATTACGCTTGGCCTGACGACGGCATTGTTGAGTGTGGGGACACTTGCAAAAGCCGACGACATGCCCGAAGAGCGGAGCCTGTCAGGCCTTGAATACGAACTGATCGGGCGCGGCGATATCTATGCGCATGGCACGGTGGACAGCTATTCGCAGGCTCCCATGCTGGATGCATTTGTGGAATCGGGCGCGTTGCCCCCAGTGGCTGATCGCCTGCCGGCAGAACCTATTGTGTTCAAGACCGGCGCCATGGTTGACGGTGTGGGCGAATATGGCGGCGTGTTTCGCCATGTGATCGGCGGCCGTCCAGAGGGATGGAACTGGATGGCTGGCCAGCATCAGGGCTGGGGCGGCATCAACATGGCAATGCAGGAATGCCTTGTCCGTCAGGGCCCGCGCTGGCAGGTCAAGGCCGAAGATCAGACCGGCCCGCTGCCGAACCTTGCCCAAAGCTGGTCATTCAATGATGACAATACGGAATTGACCATCAATCTGATGCAAGGCGTCAAATGGTCGGATGGCGATGCATTTGACGTCGAAGACGTGCGCTTTTGGTACGAAGACAATGTGCAGAACGAAAATGTCGCCTCGCGGATGGCAAAGGACAGCTTTGGTGGTGGCGCATCAATGGAAGTCATTGACGACTACACGTTCAAATTCGTCTTCGCAGAACCGCAATCGGAAACCATCGTCGAAAACCTCGCCTATATTCAGGGCTGCCCGGGTCCCAGCCATGTGCTGAAGGATGCGCATCCGGAATATAACAGCGATGCGACTTATGACAGCTACACCCAGGCACTGCCGAATGATGTGCTGCCACCTGTCGTGTTGGGGGCATGGGTGCCTGTGGTGCATCGCCCGGATGAATTGGTGATCATGCGCCGCAACCCATACTATTTCAAAGTGGACGAAAGCGGCCAGCAGCTGCCCTACTACAACGAAATGCACTTCCGCCTGTCCACATGGGGCGACCGGACGGCGCAGGCTGTGGCAGGCACGGGCGACTTTTCCAACATGGAAGATCCGGGCAACTATGTCGAAGCGCTCAAGCAATCCCAGGACGATGCAAGCCCTGTGCGTGCCAATTTTGGGCCACGTGTTCTGGCATGGCGTCTGGTTCTGAACATGGATGCAGCCGGTGCCGAGGATGAGGGCGAAAAAGCCCTGCGCACATTGTTCCGCGAGACGGATTTCCGCCTGGCCCTCAGCCACGCATTGGATCGCGACGCGATTGGGCAGGCGCTGGCCCGTGGCCCATTTGCCTATCCGTATATCTCGGGCTTTGCGACTGGATCCCCCTACTATGATGCGTCCTCGTCGGACTATCATCCATTCGATCAGGCCAAGGCGGCGGAACTTCTGGACGGTCTGGATGTAGTGGATACCGATGGTGACGGCACCCGCAACATGCCCGGCGGTGGCGACAACCTGACGATCAACGTGGATGTCAGCCAGGCGGGCAATGCCAGCATCAAGCAGTTGGAAGCTGTGGCCTCGCAATTGGCCGAAGTGGGTATCGCGGTGCAGACCCGTGCGGTCGATCAGACCGTTGCCGACACAAACTTCACCGGTGGTCAGTTTAGCGCGATGATGATGCGTGACAACGTGATCCTGCCCACGCGGGAAACCTGCCGCAGCTGGCCTGCCGGCGCCAATTGCCCGCATTTCAACGCCGGTGGCGACCGTCTGCCATTCGAAGCTGATCTGGAAGCGAAGCTCGCCGCGCTGCAAAGCTCATCCGACGCAGCCGAGCAGGCCCAGCTTGCACGCGAGATGCAGCAGCTGGTGACGGCCAATGCCTACACAATCGGGACCGTTCAGGTGCCTGCGGCATTGCTGGTCAACAAGCGGATCAAGAACGCGCATCCCGGCACACCAGTGTTCATGTATGAATGGGCCGAAGACGGTGTGATCCGCGAGCGCCTGTGGACACCTGCTGCCGATCAGGAACAAGAGGTCCTCCCTGACACGATTGCCGAATACTAGGCGATACGTGTGTAGCGGAACGCGCGGCTGTCAGCGATGATGGCCGCGCAACTTTGATCGCTGGGGAGGGCGTTCAATGGCATTCTTGCAATTTATTCTTCGGCGGATCCTTGTGACGATCCCGTTGCTGATTGGTATCTCCATCGCAACATTTCTGATCATCACCGCCGTTCCCGGCGATTTTGTCGACGGCTGGCTTGGCCGCACCATGGCCCAGACGGGCCAAAGCCGCGAAGCCCTGATGCCGCAGGCCAATCTGATGCGTGAGAGGCTGGGCCTCGATCAGCCGCTTTATGTCCAATATTGGGTCTGGATCAGGAACATCGTCTTTGCCGGTGACTTTGGCATGTCCTTTACCCAGAACCGGCCCGTCACCGAGGTGATCGACCTGCGCCTGTGGCGCACCATCGGCATCGCGCTTGTCACACTCGTTGTGGGCCAGATGATCGGTGTCTTTCTTGGTATCTATGCCGCAACAAACCAGTACCGCTGGGGCGATACGGCCGCCACGCTGGTGGCTTTCCTCGGGATTGTGATCCCGAAATTCGTGATCGCGCTGATCCTGCTCTACCTGCTGGCTTTTGTCTGGCACTCTCCCTATATCGGCGCGCTTTATTCGCCTGAATTCCAGGTCCAGCAGGGCATGTCCTTTGCCAAGCTGTGGAACCTCTTTTTGCATGTCTGGCCGATCCTGCTGGTCTCGATTTGGGCCGGACAGGCCTATACGACCCGCATGATGCGCGGGAACCTTCTGGATGTGATGAACGCCCAATATATCGAAACCGCCCGGGCCAAGGGGTTGTCGCGGCGCAAGGTCCTGTTTCGCCATGCGGTGCCGAACGCGCTGCATCCGGTGGTGATGAATATGGGATCCCGGTTTGACTACATGATCAAGGGCGAGATTGAGATCGCGCTGGTTCTTGGCATCCCCACGCTGGGGCCGCTGATCATCTCGTCCGTCACGGATCGGGACATGTATGTGATTGCCGCGATCTTCCTTCTGGTCGCCGTCTTGCTGGTGATCGGCAACCTGCTGGCCGACATCATTCTGGCCCTCATTGATCCGCGCGTCCGGCGCGCCACAGTGTCAGGAGGGTGAGGCGATGACCGACACGATCACCCCACCCGGCGCCCCAACCGATTTTGGCATGAATGCCGAGGCGGCAAGCGGGCCTTCCCTGTCTTACTGGCAATTGGTGCGCAAACGCTTTCGCCGCAACAGGTACGGGATGGCCGGGCTGTTGATGTCCCTCTTCATCCTGCTGACAGCGGTTTTTGCGGGCTTTATCGCGCCCTATGCCGTCGACACCAAGGACCGGGCCGCCATTTACAGCCCACCACAGACAATCCGCATCCTGACCGAGGATGGCAGCCTGACCACCCCCTTTGTGCTGGGCTTTGAAGAGGTCATGGACCCCAACACGTTCGAGATCACGTTCGAGGCCTCGTATGACAAGGCGGTGCCGCTGACATTCTTCGCCCAAGGGCCGGAATATACGTTTCTTGGGATGGAATTTACGACGCATCTATTCGGCGGGGCCGATGGCGAATTCGTGCATCTGCTAGGCACCGATGGGCTGGGCCGCGATGTCTTTAGCCGGATGGTCTATGGATCACGGATCACCTTGCTGATGGGCTTTCTGGTGATGGGCTGCGCCTGCATCATCGGCACCATCATCGGGGTATCCTCAGGGTATTTCGGCGGGCGTACAGATACCGTGATCCAACGGCTGATCGAATTCGTCAAATCCTTCCCTGACTTGCCGCTCTACCTTGCGCTGGTCGCCGTCCTGCCCCGCAACGCAGACCCGATCACCACGTTCATCATGTTCGCGATGATCATCGTGTTGCTGCAATGGGCAAACCTTGCGCGCGAATTGCGCGGCAAGGTCATTGCCATCCGGTCGGTCGAATTCGTCCGTGCCGCCGTCGCTGTCGGCGCCAGCGACAAGCGGATCATTCTACGCCACATCATTCCCAACATGTCCTCGCATATCATCGTCTGGGCCACCTATGTACTGCCCGAGGTCATCCTGCTTGAAAGCTTCCTGTCCTTCCTTGGGGTGGGCATTCAACAGCCGCTGGTCAGCTGGGGGGTGATGCTGAACGCGGTGCGTGATTTCCAATCACTGGCGGCCGCACCCTGGCTGCTGGCCCCTGTGGGTATGATCATCCTGTCTGTGCTGGCCTTCAACGCGCTGGGCGACGGGATGCGCGATGCAATGGATCCTTATGCCAATGACTGAACCCCTTCTCTCAGTTGAAAACGTCGCCGTATCCTTTCGCACCGCTGTGGGCGTCACCGAAGCGGTCAAAGACGTCAGCTATGCAGTCAACCGGGGCGAGACCCTCGCCGTGGTGGGTGAAAGCGGCTCGGGCAAATCGGTGACCGCGCGCGCGATCATGGGCATGCTTGCGCCCAATGCCATTGTGGGCAAGGACACCCGGGTCATGTTCGATGGGGACGACCTGTCCACGTGGTCGGAACTGGAATTGCAGCGCATTCGCGGCAGCCGGATTTCGATGATCTTTCAGGAACCGCTGACATCGCTGAACCCAGTCTACAAGATCGGCGATCAGGTGGGTGAAATCATCCGGGTCCATCGCGACATCAGCAAGAAAGACCTCAAGGCCGAGGTGATCCGGCTGCTGACCGAAGTTCAGCTTCCCGATCCTGAACAACGCTACAGCCAATACCCGCATGAAATGTCAGGCGGACAGCGGCAGCGGGTCATGATCGCCATGGCGCTGGCCAACAACCCCGATCTGCTGATCGCGGACGAGCCGACCACCGCCCTTGATGTCACGGTGCAGGCGGAAATCCTGTCTCTGCTGAAATCGCTTCAGCAGAAACACAATATGGCCGTGGTCCTGATCACGCATGATCTGACTGTTGTCAGCCGCGTGTCCGACAATGTGGTTGTCATGCGCCGGGGCGAGGTCGTGGAACGCGGGGCCACGGCCGAGGTTTTTGCCAACCCCCAGCATCCCTACACCAAGCACCTGATCGAAAGCGAACCCAAGGGGCTGCCCGACCCGCTTGACCCGCAGGCCGCGCCGGTCATGGAAGGCACCGATATCTGCGTGACCTTTCAGTTGAAAGGCGGGGGGTTCTTTAATCCGACAACCAAGGATCTGAAGGCGGTCGATCATGTCTCGGCCCTGGTACGCAGGGGCGAAACGGTCGGCGTTGTGGGCGAAAGCGGATCTGGCAAGACCACCTTTGCGATGTCCCTGATACGGCTGGGGGTCTATCAGCAGGGTCAGATCACATTCCAGGGTGACCGAATCGAAACCCTTAATCGCAAGCAGTTGCAGCCTTATCGCACCCGCATGCAGGTCGTTTTCCAGGATCCGTTTTCATCGCTAAACCCGCGCATGATCATCCGGCAAATTCTGGAAGAAGGGCTGATTGTGAACGGCATGGGGTCTGCCCGCGACCGTGACACCGCGGTGCGGCAGGCGCTGGACGATGTGCAAATGCCGCATAGCGCGCTGGATCGGTTTCCGCATGAATTCTCTGGCGGGCAACGCCAGCGACTGGCCATTGCCCGCGCCATCGCCTTGAAGCCCGAGTTCATCCTGCTGGACGAGCCGACATCGGCGCTGGATCTGTCCATTCAGGCCCAGATCATCGAGCTGCTGCGCGATCTGCGGCGCAAACACGGGCTTAGCTACATGTTCATCAGTCATGACCTTAAGGTTGTGCAGGCGCTCTGCCATAATGTGATCGTCATGCAGCATGGCAAGGTGATGGAGGCCGGACCGACAGATCAGGTCCTCACCAACCCCACAACCGCCTACACGCAGCGGCTGGTTGATGCCGCCTTCAAGGTGGTTGCATGATTTTCCGGAACCCTTTCACCAATCCTCTGAAAGACCTGTCTGCGCAGGCTGATAAGCTGCAATAGGCATTCAACAAGGACATCGCAGGATGACACAAACACCTAAAATATCGTTTATCGGCGCAGGCTCTGCCGTGTTCATGCGCAACATTGTTGGCGACATCCTACAGCGCCCGGATCTAAGTGATGCGCATGTCGCATTGATGGATATTGACCCCACCCGTCTGGCCGAATCCGAAGCCATCGCAAACCGGATGGTTGAAACGCTGGGTTGTGGGGCGCAGGTCACCGCACATACCAATCAACGCGAGGCGCTGGACGGCGCGCATTTTGTCATCGTTGCCTTCCAGATCGGGGGCTATGACCCTTGCACGATCACTGATTTCGACATTCCCAAGAAATTCGGACTACGACAGACGATTGCAGATACGCTTGGGATTGGCGGCATCATGCGCGGGCTGCGCACAATCCCGCATCTGTGGTCGATCTGCGAAGACATGATGGCCGTCTGTCCAAATGCCACAATGCTGCAATATGTGAACCCCATGGCGATGAACACATGGGCGATTGCGCGGAAATACCCGCAGATCAAGCAGGTTGGCCTTTGCCATTCGGTGCAGGGAACGTGCAAGGAACTGGCCCGGGATCTCGACATTGATTACAAGACCATTCGCTACGAATGCGCGGGCATCAACCATATCGCCTTTATGACAACGTTCGAGCAACAGATGCCCGACGGCACACGCCGCGATCTCTACCCCGATCTGCATGCCGCCTATCACGCTGGCAAGGTCCCCAAGGAAAACCTGCATAACCCGCGCTGTCCCAACATCGTCCGCTACGAGATGATGACAAAGCTGGGATATTTCGTCACCGAAAGCTCGGAACATTTTGCGGAATATGTGCCGTGGTTCATCAAGGATGGCCGCGAGGATATTCTGGAGCGGTTCAAGATCCCGCTGGACGAATACCCCGAACGCTGTGTGGAACAGATCGCGGGCTGGGCGGCCGAGCGCGAGCGGCTGGAATCACAAGAGGTGATGGAACTGAACGAGAGCCATGAATATGCCTCGGAGATCATCAATTCGATCTGGACAGGCACGCCGTCGGTGATCCATGGCAACGTGGCCAATCACGGGCTGATTGACAATCTACCCGATGGCTGCGCGGTCGAGGTCGCCTGCCTGATTGACGGTAACGGTGTTCAGCCCACCCGCTATGGCACCCTGCCACCGCAACTGGCCGCAATCATGCAATCCAGCGTGACGGTCCAGGGGCTGGTTGTTGAGGCGCTGATGACTGAAGACCCGCAATATATCTACCACGCCGCAATGATGGACCCGCACACGGCTGCTGAACTGGATCTTGATCAGATCTGGGCGCTGGTGGACGAATTGCGCGCGGCACATACCGAATGGCTGCCCGGATGGGCAAGACCGGCGGAAACTGCCAAAGTGGCCTGATGGCGCCAACACAAAAACACATCGCAATTGTCGGGGGCGGCACAGCCGGATGGTTGGCCGCCCTGATGCTGCAAAAGGCAGCGCAAGCGTCGGATGGCTTGCGCATTTCAGTGATTGAAAGCCCCGATATTCCCACTGTTGGTGTGGGTGAGGGATCAACTTCGGTCTTTCGGCAGGTTCTGTTGGACCTCGGGATTGATGAGGTGGAATTCCTGCGCGCAACCGGTGCGACGCTGAAATTCGGGATCAAACATGCCGGCTGGCGCAAAGACGGCAAGGACTATTTCGGCCCGATTGATGATCCTAACGCATTGGCACCACCCCCCGGTGGGGCGCCGTCCAACTGGCTGCATCACGCACAGATCGCTGCCGGAAAAAGGGTTGCGGACACACATCTTTTTACGGCGCTGATGCGCGGCAATAAATCCGCCTATGCGCGCAAGGATGGCAAGCTGATCCCGCTTAGCCCCTATCACCACGCCTATCATTTCGATCAGGCCCGGTTAGGGCGTTTTCTGGCCAGCAAGGCGACCGGGATTGACCATATCCAAACAGAAGTCGCAGCGCTTTTGCGCGACCCCGCCAGCGGCGACATCACGGCCCTGCAATGCAGCGGCGATCGCCAGATCGACGTGGATTTCGTGATAGATTGCACCGGTTTTCGCCGCGCGATCATCGGGCAAATGGGGGCGGAATGGAAAAGCTATGGCGCCATGCTGCCCCTGAACAAGGCAATCCCGTTCTGGCTGGATCATGATCCAAAGGCTGATATTGCCCCCTATACGCTTGCCCGCGCGATGGATGCAGGATGGATGTGGGGCATTCCCGTTCACGACCGGATGGGCTGTGGCTATGTGTTTTCCGATGCGCATATCAACGCAGATCAGGCCAAGGACGAGTTGGAAACCCGGCTGCGCCGCCCCGTCGAGATCCGCCGCCAGATCGACATTGATCCGGGCCGTCTGGACCAATCCTGGATCGGGAATTGTGTGGCCGTCGGGCTGGCGCAGAGCTTTCTGGAACCGCTAGAGGCCACATCCATTCATGGCACATTGGTGCAAATGCTGCTGCTGTTACGGGCAACGCCCACCCAACTTGCCGCAGGCCCGCTGCCCACAGAGCGCGCTGCGTTCAATCAGACAGTTGCGGGGCAGGTCGATGACTTCGCCGATTTTATCAATATCCACTATGCCGGCGGGCGGCGGGATACACCGTTTTGGGCTGACATGACCGAAGGCGGGATCACCGCGCGCCAGCGCGACAGGATCGCGGCATGGCAACACACGCCGCTATCGCGGAACAGTTTTACCCCATTGCCGGGTGGGTTACCCCATGTGGAAGAGCAGCTTTATACGCCGGTGCTTGGCGGTCTGGGGCTTTTGGGCAAAGATGCCTCTGCGCGCGCGGTCGGATCACCCGGCCTGAAAAAACAAGCGCGCAGCGCCTTGGCGCAGCTGCATCAGGATTTCACCGGCGCGGCCCGCAAGGCGATCCGGCACCGCACCTTTCTTGCAAGCCTGGCCGCCCGGGACTAGGCACTGCAGGCGGTATCCACCGCAATCAGAGCGTATTGGCGAACGCATCACGATCCGTTACCGTCCGACCATGTTGCCGCGATGATATTGGCAGGCAACGGTTTTTTGAGGCGGGGATTGAACATCAACAATCGTGTCTATCTGATTTGGGTGGTGTTACCCATCGCGCCCCTGATTGTCGCCTTCACGGTACTGGGCCTGCTGGATCCGGGGGAAATGACCCTGCTGACCTCTGCCATCGCGACAGAGGCGTTCCACGATGACGCGCTGGCCATCCGTTTTCACAACCAGCTGCTGGTCTATGGGGCGGTTGCTGTCTTTCACGTGGCCGCCTGCCTTGCGATCATCATCTCTATGATGCTGAAAATTCGGCAAAAGCCGCTGGCCGAACGGCGGCAGGCCGTGTGGGTGCTAGGCATATCCATCGCTTTGCTGGTGGCATTCAATCTGATCGCACGACAGGACGCGTTTCGCGGGGCGCTCAACCTGACCTATCGCGAGATTTGCGCGGTCAGTCGGCAGGCAGATATCGCGCTGCATATCCTGCCACCGGCCTGCGATGCGCCGGGGCTGAGCATTTTTGCATGGCTTGCTGTCATTCCCTACCTGTTCGGGCTTTTGGCGGCTGCATTCGCATCATCGCTGGTCAGCACCCTGTTCGTACCCCTGCCCGAAGACCCCAGCACGCAAGAGGTTGAAGCCCACAAGAAACGCATCACGGGGATCGAACAGGCCTTCCAATCTGCAGCTTTCGTGCTGGTCACAAGCACGATTGCAATGATGCTGTTCTACAAACTGCCCCTGTCCCTGATGGCCGACGAAAAAGCCCATGAGATCATGACAGGCTATGCGCAAGGCATGACCCTGTTCTGGGGGATGATCTTTACCCTGACCCTGATTGCGATATTTGGCCCCGGCAATCTGATCCTGTCGGGTTATCTGACGCGCGACAAGGCCGTGCCCGAGGACGAGGACCGAAGCCGCGGATTGCTTGCGCCCAGCACCCGCGATCAGTTGTCAAAGCTTCTGACGGCGCTGGTGCCACTTCTCATCGGGGCCGCCGCACCGGTGCTGGAGTTGATAACAGGCGCGTTATAGTGCTGCGATCAAGTTGACCGGGTTGGTGGCGACGCATTCAAAGTGACCGGAACCGTCCGTCGTGGGCCCGGGCCAGCGCGTCAGCTTTGGACCCTAAGCATCCATCATCCCAAGCACAGCGGTTTTCAAAATGCGCAGGCGTGTCAGGAAGGTGTCCCTGTCAGGGGCATCGTATTTGGCATTGGCACTGGTGGAGAAAACGAAATCGGCAGTCGCTTTGGTGTTCTGGGCCGCAGGACTTCCGGCGGCCGCATGTGCCGCGATCTGTGCGCTGAACAACGCGGTCCAGCCCGCGTGCGCCTCCAGCATTTCTTCGCTGGCGATTGAATGCATGCCATCTATCAGATCCGCAGCCTCGGGCGAGGCCTGGACGGTGTCGTACCATGATATTGGGCCAAGGGTGAAAAACGTCTCTAGTTTGTCGGCAAAACTGTCTTGTTCGGCCCAGATCCGCGTCACCTCATCAACAGTTGCTGCATTGCCTTTGCGGACGGCAGCGCGAAGAATCGCCTCTTTGCTTGGATAGGCGTTGTAAAGCGTTTGACGCGCAACGCCCGCCTCACGCGCAATGTCGTTCATGGTGGTCTTACTGACCCCATATCGCTGAAAAACAACCGTTGCAGCGTTCACAAGTCTTTGGTTGCGGGCGTCCATCTGACTTTCATTCTACGGATTGACATGCAATGTCAAATTGGACAATTGTATAAAAAATGTCCAATCGTCAATACAATCCACCCGGGGGTGCACCATGCAACTGACTGTAAACGGACAACGTCGCGAAGTTGATGTTGAAGACGACATGCCGCTTTTGTGGGTGCTGCGGGATGAGCTTGGCATCACCGGCGTGAAATACGGCTGCGGCATTGCCCAATGCGGGGCCTGCACGGTGCATATGGACGGTTTCGCCGTCCGCAGTTGCCAGGTCGCCGCGGCCAGTGCCGACGGGGCCGATATTGTGACGATCGAGGGGTTGGGCACGCCCGATACGATGCATGCCGTCCAGGACGCCTGGGTCGAACATCAGGTTGCCCAATGCGGCTACTGTCAATCGGGGCAGATTATGCAAGCAGCAGCACTGTTATTGGACAACCCCGAGCCCTCTGACGACGATATCGACGCCGTCATGAGCGGGAATCTTTGCCGCTGCGGGACATATCCCCGTATCCGCGCCGCGATAAAAACAGCCGCCGCCAAGCTGCAGGAGGTTTGATCCATGGGACGTTTACGCACAATTGCCCGCCGCACGTTTCTGATCGGATCCGTCGCCGTTGTTGGCGGGGTGGCCTTTGGCACCTATCTGGTCCGCCGCGACATTCCGAACCCGTTGGAAGATGACCTTGCAAGCGGTGAAGCAACCTTCAACCCATGGGTCAAGATTGATCAAGACAAGATCACATTGATCACGCCCCATGCGGATAAGGGTCAGGGGGTCGCCTCGACCCAGGCCGCGCTGATCGCCGAAGAAATGGATTTGGAGTTCGGCCAGTTCGAGATCAGCTTTGGCACGCCCAGCCCGGCCTATTGGAACACGGCCATGGGGGCAGAGACGGCCCCGTTCATGGCCACCGATGAAAGCTTCACCGCCGAAACAACCCGCGCAATGATGGGCAACCTGATGAAAGTCATCGGCTTGCAAGGCACCGGTGGGTCCAGTTCTATGCCGGATAGTTTTGACAAACTGCGCATGGCCGGGGCCGTCGCGCGGGAAACACTCAAGCATGCCGCATCGCAGGAAACCGGTGTGGCGATTGCCGAACTCAACACCGAAGGCGGCGCGGTCATTCTACCCGATGGGACGCGTATCCCATATACCGCATTGGCTGCGACAGCCGCGGGGATCGAGCCGGTGCAGGATGTCACGTTGCGTGACCCCAGCACATGGCGGTTGCTTGGTAAACCGATGCAGCGGCTTGATATCATTGCAAAATCAACCGGCACTCTGAATTACGGGATCGACCTTTCCGTGGACGGGATGGTGCATGCCGCAGTCCGGTTGGACCCCTGCCGCAACGGACAGATTGTGAACTATGATGCAACCGCCGCAAAGGCCATGCGCGGCGTGACGGATGTGGTCGAGATCACCGGTGGCCTGGCCGTTCTCGCTGACAATACGTGGCGGGCCATGCAGGCGGCGAATGCCATTGATGTGACATGGGGCGCACCGCCATACCCCGCCGAGATGGACGGGCACTGGCAGGCGCTGGAGGCATCGTTCAGCCCCGAACTTCTGGACAGCACATGGCGTGACGAGGGCGACGTCGAGAGCGCAATTGCGGCGGAAGACGTTATCGAGGCCGAGTACAGATCGCCCTATGTCGCACACGCACCACTGGAGCCACTGAACGCCATCGTGCGTGTCACAGATGACGGGGTCGAGGTCTGGTCCGGGCATCAGATGCCCCGCCAATTGCAGACTGTTGTGGCGGGGATCACCGGG
Source organism: Yoonia sp. SS1-5 (assembly GCF_038443705.2). NCBI lineage: Bacteria > Pseudomonadati > Pseudomonadota > Alphaproteobacteria > Rhodobacterales > Paracoccaceae > Yoonia > Yoonia rhodophyticola. Next base: position 2,115,827 of record NZ_CP151767.2, read on the forward strand.
CATGCTGAGGGCCAGGTGACCTTCCACAACCAGTTCATGGGCGGCAGTTTCGGGCACAGGCTTGAACTTGACTATATCAAGCAGGCCACTGAAATCGCCAATCAGATGCGCGGCACGCCGATCAAGCTGACCTATAGCCGGGAAGAGGATTTTGCGCAGGACTTCCCCCGCCATATCGCCATGGGTCGGGCGCGCGGGACAGTGGCTGATGGTCAAGTGAACACGCTGGATCTGTCGCTTGCAGCCCCATCTGTCATTGCGTCTCAGATGGGCAGGCTGGGCTTCCCGGTGGCGGGGCCCGACTCGCAGCTGGCGGCGGGCGCGTGGAACAACCCCTACGGCATCCCGAACTACCGGATGACAGCCTATCGCGCGCCAGAGCTTGCACCAACATCAAGTTGGCGGGCCGTTGGCGCGCCTGCCGCTGGCTTTTTCTTTGACAGCTTCCTTGATGAATTGATCCACCAGGCAGGCGCCGACCCGATGGAAGAACGCATTCGCCTGATGGATCATGATGTGTCGCGCAAGGTGCTTGAGGCTGTGGCCGACATGTCATCCTGGGGCGGGGAGCTCGGGCCCAATCAGGGGCGCGGCGTTGCGTTTGTGGAAAGTTTCGGTGTGCCGGTCGCTGAAGTGGTCGAGGTAACGGCGACGGATGCTGGCATCCGGCTGGACAAGGTCTGGGTCGCTTGTGATGTCGGCCGTGTGCTTGACCCGGTAAATTTTGAGAACCTGGTCCAGGGCGGTGTGATCTTTGGCCTGGGCCACGCGATCAACTCGGAAATTACCTATGCAGGCGGGATGGCAGAGCAATCGAATTATCATGCGCATGAAGCAATGCGTATGTATCAGGCGCCCGAGATTTTCGTGAAGGGGCTCGAAAACGGCGCCCATATCCGCGGCATTGGCGAACCTCCGGTACCTGCTGCAGCCCCAGCCTTGGCAAACGCGATTTTTGCGGCCACGGGGGAGCGTCTGCGCGAGATGCCATTCCACAAGTTCATGGATTTTGTGTGAGGTTTGCCATGACACGGTTTCTGAAAGTTCTGGCCGTTGGTATGATGGCCAGCCTTGCCACATTGGCCATTGCAGACGAAGAGGCCGCCGTCATTGATCCGCCTGCTGCTGGCAGCGTCAGCATCACAGAAGGCCTTGCGGCCTTTGATCGGGTTTACGAGGTCACCTCGCACCCCCGCTGCGCAAATTGCCATGTCGGCGCAAGTGACCGGCCGATGTGGTCCGGCCCCAGCTATGACCGTACGCGCCCGCATGGGATGAATGTGCAGGCCGGGGAAAGTCGCATTGGCGCCGAAACAATGCTGTGCAGTACCTGCCATGCGTATCGGGAGGGTTTGAATGATGTCCCTCATGCGGCCCCACAAGTGGCGATGAACTGGCAACTCGCCCCGATTGAGGCCGACTGGTTTGGCCGCACATCAGACGAGATCTGCACCCAATTGCGTGACCCTCAACGCAATGGCGGGCGCACGATGGTAGAACTGGCAGAACACCTCAATCATGATCTGATCCTGCATTGGGCCTGGAACCCCGGCGGCGGACGCGAACCGGCACCCTATAGCTTGCAGCAACATGTCGATGACCTGTTGATCTGGGGCGTTGCAGGCTTTCCCTGCGCAAGTGACTAGATCGCGGTTGGCGCATGGCCAATACCGTCGAACAGGTGCTCGGTCCAGCATCTATGCCTGATGTGGCTACTTAAGCTTCCCACCAGACCGCCCTGCATTAAGGCGTCGGAGGCAGTCCAGTGCTGATCGACGTAGCGACCCCTGCGCCGTGTTGTGGAACGGCGGGCATCATTGGCTCAATGCCGTGGATTTTGTGAATCCTATCAATAGTGCGGCATCATGCAGTACCGGCGCGAACGTCAAGCATTTCCACCTCGGACCGGACCTGCATCAAGACCTTCTCGGACGGCAACAGAGCGGGACAAAACCGATTTTCGATGCTGATGCCTGAATGACCGCTCTTACTGAGCCAACATTATGAAACGTCGGCGGGGGTAACCAACAGATCGGTGCTTTCTGTAGCCGAACCAAATGCCGTCAGTAGCGCGTGAGCTTGGCCACGGTGGTGGGTCTGGTGATTGAAGAAGTGTGCCACGAGCCTCCAAGCGGGTTGCGTTGACTTGCGTGTACGCGTCGTATTCCACCATGTGAAATCAGCTTCGAGCCAAGCTTCGTCCAGATCATGCGCCCAGCCTAGAATCGTTTCATCAAAGGTTGCGCGATCTGTTTTCAGTGTCTGCCAATCTTGATATGCTAGCCCCTTCCCCTGATCATCTGACAAAACAGTCGCCGGCGTTCCGGCAAACCTGTTCATCCAAACACGGTCCGCCCAAAGAATGTGCGCAAGCGTCGTATGCAACGATCCGAAAAATGCGCCACGGTCTTCATTGCGTTGTTTGTCATCAAGGGCATCTGCTGCCTCATAGAGAAGGCCGTTCTGCCAATGATTGTAGCGTGCCATCAACAACGCGTGGATCGGCGAAATCATGAGATACTCCTCCTGTTTACTACAGGAACAGTAGCATGACCCTCCGTGGCGGACGAAACAGCTTGCATGTCGGAAACAAACTACGGCAAAGCTGCCGTTAGAGCGCCATGCAGCATCATGCAATTTGGGTTCTTTCGGCACGTTCGCTTCGTTCCACAGGAAGGTCAGCTTTACCAGTTTTTCAGGATTTGGATCAGTATTGTGCGGTACAGGTCGCACATCTCTGACGTTCCACACATGTCAGAAATCAGATTCGACGGCATTTCCATTCCGTTGTCGCGGATCGTCACAAAAGGACCGGCGCAAAACGCGCAAAGTTCTCTGCTCAAATTTGAGGGTAGATCTGCCCCACCGACGGTAAAGTTTGATGCATGCCACACGCACCGGGTCAGTTCGACCACATTCCGCAAGTTGAAAGCGCCATTCGGTGCGCTCGAAACGTCGGATACCTTGCGGCGTTTTGCAAACCGGTCAACGCGCCATATGAGGCTCGACACCAATAGCGCAGATATGAAATGAATGCGGTATGTCGATACGCGCGCATCTTACTATTTTCCTGGTCCTCCCCGCGGCACTGCTTGCGCAAGGCGAAGGGCAGTCAGAGCGTATTGCGTCGCTCCAGGCTGGCATCATATGCCCGCCTGAAACCGTCGGGTCGGCGCCAGCGCCCGGAACGCTCGCCGGAACAACCCACATTATCGACGCTGATCCGCCCTTTGTCTCGACAGAACGCAGAGTTCCGGCCGTGCTCGGGATCGGCTTTGGGATCAAGGCGACTGCGGCAGATGCGGCAGGGATCGACAATGTGACGATGGTGGTCACCCACCCGCCCATGGGCAAGACGCAGGCACAGGTACAAAGCTTCGGAACAGCGGTCAGCGGGGTCAGCACGTCGCTGACTTTCTACCAGTTCGATTACGCCTACGAGCTGGTCTATGGCACATGGGAAATGGCCGCGATCAAAGACGATCAAACGCTCTACCGGGTTCGGTTCGAAGTGGTACCACCACAGCAGGTTCCCGAACTGGCGGCGATTTGTGGATTTGAAGAACTGCTGTCGTAGGATGGGTTTTAACCCATCACCCCTCGCCGGATCAGGTTGATCCCTGCGAAGATCAACACAAACAAGGTGACGCGGCGAAACCTCTCCTGATCAAACCGGTCGCCAAGGCGAAAGCCCAGCCACATCCCCACCAAAGCCGGCAATAACAGCAGCGCCGAGAATGGCCAGGTCTGGGCATTCAGAATACCCGATTGCAAATGCCCGGCAAACAACATGACCGACCCCAGCATGTAGATCACACCCTGCACAGACATCTGCCGATCACGCGGGGTCGCAAGTGCCAACAGATACAGCACCGTCGGCGGACCCCAGGTTCCAGCCAAACCACCCAGAATACCGGCAAGCAAACCTGCCAACCACTCGAACGGACGCCGGAGCGTGGGTGCAATCCGGGGGCGCCAACCGGCGAATTGGACAATACAAAGGGCGACAACAGGGACGCCCAGAACGATAAACATCAGATCTGCTGGAATGACGCGGACAAACTGGGTTGTGATCAAGATCATCACGCATACGATCAGAATGTAACGCCAGTGCTCGGCGACGGCCTCGCGCGCCTGGCCCATACCGGCCCGGGCGACCTGCCACCCATTGCTGATCAAGATGGGAAGGATGATACCCGCCACCACCAATTGCGGGTCGATCAGGATCCCCATGCCCGACACCATCACCAAGGGCATGGCAAATCCAACCGCGCCCTTCACAAAGCCGGCCAGAACGGTGACGCCGCAAGCAAACAACAACAGTTCCGGGGCGATTATTTGGAAAACATCAGGCATATGGCGTGATACAAGCTTCACAACAGCGGCGCATCAAGGATTTACGTGCGACATTTTTGTGCTTTTTGAGGTTGTATGATGAATTATTATTGCGCTGCAACTGCGAGAGTTCTATCTCTGCACCTGCAAAAAGAGGATTCGACCCATGCCCCATGACGGACAACAGATGCCAGCAGCAAGTAACCATATCTTGCAGGACCTCCTGGATCTGACTGCAGCAGCCCTGCCAGCCGTCGATGCCGTCCTTGCCACGGCCAAATCCGCGCTTGCGGCGATGGTCACGGAAGGCGGTCGCGTGTCCGCCGGGCATCTCGAAACGCACCAGACCGCAGCCCATGGCTTTGCCTGGTTCGCCACCTATGCGCAATCCCTGCACCAGATGCAGAACTGGGCCACGCGACTGCAGGCCGCCGACAAATTTGGCGAAACAGAGCAGCTGATCCACCAGATCGCCTTTGGAGAGTACCTTTGGCAGATCTACGGTGGCATTCAGATGAACCAGGGCGAAGTTGTCCGCTTGCAGGATATCGGGCTCAGCCAGGACGATATGCGCCCGCTGATGGTGCCGGCGGTCACAACCCTGACCCAGCAAGGCAATACCCAAGCGGTCCGCACCCGCCTTGTCACATTGATGCAGGAACAGGCCGCGAATGTGACCGTTGGTGCATCAGGTCTGGACGATGAACTTGAAATGATCCGCGAACAGTTCCGGCGGTTCAGCGTCGAAAAGGTGGAACCCTACGCGCATGACTGGCATCTCAAGGATGAACTGATCCCGATGGAGGTCATTACCGAGATGGCCGAACTTGGGGTGTTTGGTCTGACAATCCCGGAAGAATACGGTGGGTTTGGCCTGTCCAAGGCATCCATGTGCGTGGTGTCCGAGGAATTGTCGCGCGGCTATATCGGGGTCGGCTCACTGGGGACACGTTCCGAAATCGCGGCCGAGCTGATTTTGTGCGGGGGCACGGACGCGCAAAAGGAAAAATGGCTGCCCGGTCTGGCAAGCGCCGAAATTCTGCCAACGGCTGTGTTCACCGAACCCAATACCGGATCCGACCTGGGCAGCCTGCGCACCCGCGCCCGCAAGGAGGGCGATGACTGGATCATCAGCGGCAACAAAACCTGGATCACCCATGCGGCACGGACCCATGTGATGACCGTATTGGCGCGCACAATACCCGACACCGACAATTACAAAGGCCTGTCGATGTTCCTGGCCGAAAAAACACCCGGCACCGATGAAGACCCCTGGCAGGATCCGGGGATCTCGGGCGGCGAGATCGAGGTTTTGGGCTATCGCGGTATGAAAGAATACACGCTGAACTTCGACGATTTCAAAGTGAAGGGTGAAAACCTATTGGGCGAGAAAGAAGGTCAAGGTTTTAAGCAGCTTATGCAGACCTTCGAAAGCGCACGCATCCAGACCGCCGCCCGCGCCATTGGCGTGGCGCAATCCGCATTGGACGAAGGGATGCGCTATGCGCAGGATCGCAAACAGTTCGGCAAGCCGCTGATCGCTTTCCCGCGTGTCTCGGGCAAGCTTGCGATGATGGCCGTCGAAATCATGGTTGCCCGGCAGCTGACCTATTTCAGTGCAAATGAAAAAGACAATGATCGCCGCTGCGACCTCGAGGCGGGGATGGCCAAACTGCTTGGCGCGCGGGTCGCCTGGGCCTGTGCGGACAACGCCTTGCAAATCCATGGCGGCAATGGTTTTGCGCTGGAATACAAGATCAGCCGCATCCTGTGCGATGCGCGTATTCTGAACATCTTCGAAGGTGCCGCCGAAATTCAGGCGCAGGTCATCGCCCGGCGTCTGCTGGACTGATCGAAAAGCGACGTAAGATGCGAGACAGATGACCCGCAGAAAACCGTGTCAAACAGTCGGTGATCTGTCTGCGCACTGCATGCAGTGTCCGCAGTCTGGCGGTCTCAAAGCCGACCGATCGCGTCCAGCAATCGACCGCGTGCGGCGCTCATCGGTCGGTCCCCGAGGCTTTTGATCAACCGGTGTTCGATGAAATGCCCCGTGGTGCGAAGGGCAGCGATGATTTCGGCATTGTCAGCATCCCCTTTGCCCGCCAAAACAGGCGGTAGGGGCAGCATGCGGTCAGCCCATTCACCTGCTCCCTCGCGGCTAACGGCCCGGCCTGATTTGGGTGAGACATAGATCAGGTCCTCATTGACCCCATGCACGGCGCAGGCAGTCAGGTCCATGCCAAAACCCATTTCTTCAAGCAAAAGCTGTTCCCAGCGCAAATAGGCCAACGGCCAGATATCCGTTTGCCCCAGCAAATCGAGAATTGCGACGGTCTGCTGATAAAGCTGCGCCTGTTCTTCACGTTCCGGCAAGACCTGGGCCAGAATGGCGCAAACCGCGTTTAGTCCCGCCAGCGACAGCCGGTCACTCATCGCCGCCGATGCCCGGCTACGTATTGGCTCAATACTGAACGCGCCAAGATGGCTATCCAACCGGGCCTTCCATGTAACCGATACTTGGGCACCCGGTTGCAAGACAGGCGCAAGCTTGCGACTGGTCCCGCCTTTGACAACGCCTGCATGGCGGCCCCGGCTGCGCGTGAAAACCTCTACGATGACGGATGTTTCACCGAAAGGACGGGTTGTCAGTATGGCGCCTTCATCGGTCCAGGTAATCATGCGGCACTATCAACGCAAAACTCAAGCGGTTGCAATGCATGGCACATCCGGACGCCTCCGGCGGGGGAGTATTTGGGGCAAGATGATATCACCTTGCCCCGGGACAAACCAAGTTCATCACCTCGCACGGCCATCGGCTCTCCAGCCTGTACCGCAGGCAGATCGTGGCGGTTTATTGTTAACGAAACCTTATCATCTTGCCGAAAATACTCCCGCCGGAGGCATCAAAGTCATTCTAACCCCGGTTCATCCAACAGGTGACGTCCCTGTTTGTCCTCAACCTCGATGACCCATAGATCCGGGTCAAAGCTTTGCTGTTTGGCAACTGACGCGTCAACTGCGGCTTCATCGCCCTCAACAAGACTGACCCATTTCCGGTCGCCCGTGATAAGATCGAAACTGCGTTGATAGCAACAGGCCTGCCCGTCAAGCGTGTTGAGCTTTATCAGAACCGCCCCGGCCGTGGGATCGCCTTTTTTGACGACAAAGGCGGGGATCGGCACCAAACGCAAACGCGCCAGATAAGCCGACACCCATATGTCGGCTGTTAGTTTCACGTGTTTCCGTCTTTGAAATCCAGACCCATTTCCGAATACCGTTCGGATTCCTCCAGCCAATTGGGTCTAACTTTGACTTTCACGAATAAATGCACCCGGCGGCCCAAGAACTCTTCCAGCTCAAGGCGGGCCGCTTTGCTGACACCCTTCACAGTCTCGCCACCTTTGCCCAGAACAATGCCCTTGTGACCGTCGCGGGCCACATAAATCAGCTGATCAATGCGGGCCGATCCGTCGGGCCGTTCCTCCCAATTCTCGGTCTCGACAGTCAGCTCATAGGGCAGTTCCTGATGCAGGCGCAGGGTCAGTTTCTCACGGGTCATTTCGGCAGCGATCATGCGCATCGGCAGGTCAGCGATCTGATCTTCGGGGTATAGGAACGGACCCTCCGGAACCTGCTGGACCAGCCAGCTACGTAACGTGTCACAGCCATGGCCACGCTCTGCCGAGATCATGAAGGTTTCGGCAAAGGGATAAGCCGCGTTCATGTCTTTGGTCAGGGCGAGCAAAACCTCGGATTTGACCTTGTCGATCTTGTTGATCGCCAGGGCCACAGGGCTTTTGCCGGCGCGTTCGGCCAGCGTATCCAGGATGGCCTTGACCCCATCGGTCATGCCGCGATGCGCCTCGATCATCAACACAACAACATCCGCATCCGCCGCACCGCCCCAGGCCGCTGCCACCATCGCCCGATCAAGCCGCCTGCGCGGCTGAAACAAGCCGGGGGTATCAATGAAGATCAGCTGCGCATTCTCTTCCATAGCGACACCACGGATGCGCGCGCGCGTGGTTTGCACCTTGTGGGTGACAATCGAAACCTTGGCGCCAACCATCCGGTTCAGCAAGGTCGACTTACCGGCATTCGGCTCGCCGATCAAAGCGACAAAACCAGCTTTGGTGGGGGCATCTGTCATGCGCTGACCTTTTTCAATAGTGCTGTTGCGGCGGCTTGTTCTGCCTGCCGTTTGGAGCCTGCGGTTGCCTGTTCCGTCGGGCCCGAGGCAAGGCGGGCCTCGATTGTGAATTCGGGTTGGTGATCGGGGCCTTTGCGGGCAATCTCGATATATTGCGGCGGGGTTTCCCCCCTTGCCTGTGCCCATTCCTGCAGGGCCGTTTTGGCATCCCGCGCGTCAGCTGCCACATTGCTGATCCGGCCACCCCATTGCGCCAATATCACCCGCCGTGCCGCATCAAACCCACCATCCTGATAGACGGCGGCAATGACCGCCTCCATCGCGTCGGCAAGCAATGCCTCTTTACGGCGGCCCCCCGATTTCATCTCGGAACGGCCAAGCTTGAGCACGGCACCCAGATCAATCTGACGGGCCACGTCTGCACATGCCTCGCGCCGGACAAGGGCGTTGTAGCGCGGGGCAAGCAGGCCTTCAGGGGCAGAGGGATCAGCATTCAGCAAAGCCTCGGCCATCACAAGGCCCAGCACCCGATCACCCAGAAATTCAAGCCGTTGATTGTCATCGCGGTGCGGGCTGACCATCGAGGAATGCGTCACCGCCCGCACCAGCAACTCCGGCGTTTCAAAACGATGCCCAAGCCGCTTGGCAAAGGCTGAGAGATCAGCAGACAGCTTCAATCCAGCGCCTTGAAGAACCGGTCACTGCGCCATGTCCAGAAGGCCAGCATCGAGCGTCCTGCTGAGGAAAAGATCACGCGGTCTGCACGGCCAACAATATCCTTGCGATCTACAAAACCAACGCCCCGGGCGGCCTGCGGAAATCGGCTATCCGTGGAATTGTCGCGGTTATCACCCATGAAGAAGAACTGATCCGCAGGCACCGTGAACACGCCCGTATTATCCGCGGCCCGGTTCCCGATATTCAGGATCGCGTGGCTGACGCCATTGGGCAGTGTTTCAATCTGGCGTTCCTTTTCACACACCGCCCCAAGGCCGACGGCGCCATTGGCGCATTGCGGCTGATTGCGAAGGGGGCCTTGGGGTTCCATGATTTCGGTGAATGTCCCGGCATCTTCAACGACAACGGCCTCATCGTTGATATAGAGCTGCCCATCCTGCATCTGGACGCGATCACCCGGCACGCCGATCAGGCGCTTGATAAAATCCCGACCTGTCACCGGATGGCGAAACACCACGATATCACCCGCCTGCGGATCGCTGCCAAAAAGCCGGTCGTCATAACCCTCGAACCAGCCGCAAAAATCCTCGGCACCGATATCAACGCCTACTTGCGGGATCCGGACCGAGGGGCAGGACGCATAGGAATAGCCATAGACCATCTTGTTGACGAACAGGAAGTCACCGATCAGCAAGGTATCCTTCATCGAACCCGACGGGATCCAGAATGGCTGGAAAAAGACCGTCCGGAAAATTCCGGCGATCACCAATGCCCAGAAAACTGTCTTGAATGTCTCGACAATACTGCCGACGAAGCCTTGTTTTTCGGCCATTCTTTGATCCTTTTTGGCGTTTGAGGCTACATGAGGCCGCGCGCGTGCCCTGTCAAGCGATGGGACGGGCCTCGATCACGACAAAGGCCTGCGCCCAAGGATGATCGTCGGTCAGCGTGACGTGGATGACAGCCTCGTGACCCGGTGGGGTCATTTTGTCCAATCTGTCTTTTGCCCACCCTGTGACATGCATCACGGGCTGACCCGTCCGCAGATTGGTGACTGACATGTCCTTCCAGGCGATCCCCATGGCCAGCCCGGTGCCCAGCGCCTTGGAACATGCCTCTTTGGCGGCCCATCGCTTTGCGTATGTGCCGGCCACGTCCTTGCGCCGCTCTGCCTTGGCCTGCTCTGTCTCGGTGAAGACCCGATTGCGGAACCTGTCACCGAACCGGTCGAGCGTCCCGGCAATCCGGTCGATATTTGCCAGATCGGTCCCAACGCCAAGGATCACGCCACCGATCCTTCTGTCAGGGCCAGATCAACGACCATGATGCCCGCCACGCCACCTGCGCAAAGCGCAACAAGCCGGGTGCCCAGCGCCTGATGCACCGGATTGACCAGATAGGCCTGCGACTGGGCCGCGTCGATGAAATGGCAAATAAACCCGTAATCATAGTCGGGTGACATGTTTTCAAAGTCCCGGTTCGGTCCATGTTCGAAATGGACAAACCCCGGCAGATCGGCCCGCAGATCGTCCAGACCGACCATCACTGATTGCAAGGCGGCTGCGTCGTGATCGGGCGCGAGGTTCAGCAGGACGATATGTCTGATCACGCGGTGACATCCTTTGCATAGATATGGCTGACGCGGTCCTCATCCACACCGCCAAGCCAGTCGAACGCACCGTCGCATGCCGCGTGATAATCCTGAATGGTCAACTTGGGAAAGCGGAAAAACTCTGGCTTCGTATTGGCCTGCTGGGCGGCAAAGATGACCCGGTCGATGCGCGCCCAGCGCATGGTGGCCAGACACATCTCGCACGGCTGACACGACGCGATAAGCGTCGCACCGGTCAGGTCGCGCGTGCCAAGTGCCGCGGTCGCACGGGCAATCGCCACAACTTCGGCGTGACGGCTGACATCGTTGGTATCCGCAGCCTCGTTCCGGGCGGTGGCGACGACCTTGCCATCCATCACGACGGCAGAGGTAAAGATGATCGATTTGCCTTCAGCCTTCAGTTGGCAGGCATGATCGGTCACAGCACGCATCGCGGCGCGCTCGACATCGGTCGGGGTGAGTTTTCCATTGGTCATCAGGGGACGATACCCATGGCGACGTCTATTAGGAAGAGAAGAACCGGCATTCTTGAGATTCATCTTCAATGGTTGGCACGTACCGGCAATCGTTGCCTTTTCCCATAGGCTCTCTCTACGCCGAGAGGACATATGGCAAAGACGAAGGCGCCATTTAACAACAAATGTTTGTCGATTTTGCGGACAGAGCGCGCTTTCGCTGCGGTTGCGGGAATGTCTACTTTTGACTAGCGAACCAATCTGGGCGGACAAGGGGATACCTAGGATGAAAATCCAACCATATTGAGTGATACATGCAAATCATATGTCGCGGCTGAACTACCCCCCCAAAGGCTGGGCCTCGCTTGCGTTATTTGAGGGCTCCTCTGCCAATCACTTGGTTGTGTCCAGTTTCTACCGGCGTTGGCACCCAGTCGAGTTAGTCGCTGCAGGGAATTTCGATCCTCATCCATTCAACGCCGCGCCTGTTGACAATTTCGCACCGGTCTCTCGATGCACCGAGCATGAGTGTTTCATCGCTTTCTTCGACCTTCAAACGACCCTCAAGTTCGGCTTTCAAAAGGTGGTTCACGTCATATGGGTCCGCGACAATTGTTACATCATAGCGGCCATCGGCAGTTTCTTCAGAGAAACGGAACATTGCAGTAATGTCTTCATAGGCTCTGTAGGTCGCCGTGGCGTTTTGTTCCCGATCATTCCAGTTTCGGCGGATGACTTCGCGGGCGTCGAAGAACGTCAACGTTTCACCTGGCTTCCAGCCGTTGACCGTTTCCGCCTCGGCCGACAGGGTAACAGTCATGCGACGCATCCGGGGGGCCAGAAGGATCATGTTGTCGCTGTCGCGGTAGTCTTTTCGCACCACGACGACTTCTGGATCAGGGTCACTTATTTTCTGGAGATTGATGCTCCCCTCTGCCTGATATCTGGCAACTTCGATGGCGTTTGCGTCGGGCAGTTCGATAAAGACGATGCCACCCGACGATCCCAATACCAAACCGGATGTTCTGCGGAGGGGCCGTGGCACGCCGTTCTCGTCCTCTACCGTGAAGGAGACGCGCGCACCTTGTAGTAAAGGCGGCAGGTGCCGGTCGACGGGGAACGGGACGGATTTGTGGTTGATGGCCACCGGCAGAAAGTCCTGTGCCTGAACGGGGCCACAAAGCGCTAGGAAAGCGAAGATACGCAACAAAAGAAGTTTCATAACTCACCGGATACTTGAACCGTATGGCAAGATAAAGGCGCACTGAAACTAGTGCAATGTGCTCCCGGTAGACTAGTGGCTTCTCGATTTGAAGAATAGAACATCTGTATCCAGATTGAGCCCGGTGCGTACTAAAAAAGCTCAATAACAGACATACAAGCACCACGCAGCATCCGACACGTTGGGCTCGAAGGCGCCCAATGGCCATGGAGCAGAAACTCGTCTTTCAAGCCTTCCCAGACCAGGTCTTTCCTTAACGCTTGCCCCCTACGCGGCCGCTTGTTTGGGGCGCAATGCGGCTCCGTCACTATTAACCCGTGATCCCATCGGTCTGTGGCAGCGGGTTTGCTGTTGTTACGTTCTCGGGCCGTCGTTTTTCGTAGAAGGCGTTGCCGCCCGCCGTCACGACATAGTGGATGTTGTTGAAATTGGCGTCGTACCACGCGGCGTGAAAAAACCGTGCACCCCCGACATTCGGGTGGCGTTCGCCCGCCAGCACCGCAGATGCCGAGGCCCTCGCCAATGCCTGGCCCTGACCGTTCATTGACCTGCTCATCACACCGGGCGCGAACTGGTTTTTCTGGCTGACCACAGTGCAGACAGTGTTGGGAAAGTCGTCAGACGCGACCCGGTTCATCACGACGCTGCCCACCGCGATCATCCCGTCCCGGCTGGACCGGTTGGATTCGAAATACATCGCGCGGGCCATGCAATTGATGTCAGAAGCGGACGCCACCATCTTTTCCGACGGCGATTGGCGTGCGCATCCGGCAAGACCGCACGCAGCCACCAGCGCGAGGATGAGGACCGTTTTGGACTTTGGGGCCTGCAATTGGAATACTCCCTTATCGTGCCGCATGGTGGTCGCCCCCTCTGTCACCCGCGTGCCGCGTCCATACGTGCGCGCATTTCCTGGATTGCCGGGCCAAGGCCACGGAAGATCGCCTCACCCATGATAAAGTGTCCGATGTTCAGTTCCATCACCTCTGGCAGCGCCGCGATAGGCCCCACGCTGTCATAGGTCAGACCGTGCCCGACATGGACCTCGAGCCCCAGTTCGTGTCCGTAGGTCGCCATTTCAGTGATTTTCGCCAGCTCGCTGTCGCGTTCATCCCAGCGCCCTTCGGCCCAAGCATCTGCATAGGCGCCCGCGTGCAGTTCGATGATATCGGCACCGATCCGCGCCGAGGCTGCGACCTGCGCCTTGTCTGCTGCCACAAACAGCGACACCCGCGTACCTGCATCCTGAAACGGTTTGATGTAGTGGACCAGCGCATTGTCCTGCATCGCAACCTCCAGCCCGCCTTCGGTTGTGCGTTCTTCCCGCTTTTCGGGCACAAGGCAGACCGCATGCGGCCGGGTGCGCAGGGCGATGGCCTGCATTTCATCGGTCGCAGCCATCTCAAAATTCAGGGGGATGTTGATCGCTGATTTCAGCCCTTCCATATCCTCATCCCGGATATGGCGGCGGTCTTCGCGCAGATGGGCTGTGATGCCATCCGCACCCGCCTCTTGCGCCATAATGGCCGCACGCACAGGGTCAGGGTTATCGCCACCGCGCGCGTTCCGCACCGTGGCAACATGGTCGATATTGACACCAAGACGCAACCTGTTGGTCATCCAAAGCCCCCTTTTTCGCTGCCTCAAACTAGCGCGCTGATCAGGGCGCGTCATCCACCGCGCGTGTCTTTTTTTTCAACTGGTCGAGTTTTGCGCGCAGTGCCTTTTGACGCCGTTTTTGATAGGCGGTGATCAGGGGAACCGAAAGGTAGTAACTTGCCGTTCCGCAAATCACACCCGGCAAAACGCCACCAATCATATACGGGTAAAAGACCTCGCGATAGAAATTACGCAGCCCGCGCCAATCGGCCATTTCGGGCGTAAACATCGCCGTGAAATTGTGCCAGAGATCATAGAACGCGTTGGAAAACTGGCACCCAAGTCCGCAAATGCGTGGTGTATCCACCGTTTCAAAACCCAATAGCCCCGCATTGAATGGAATGCCCAACATCCAATACCCTGTCCCCAATGCAGCAACGGCAATTGGAATATATGTCAGCGGATTCCCAAAGAACGTGCCCAGCAACGCGGCAAGGATGTTGCCGCGCATCAAACGGGCGATGATTGCGGCGATAACGAAATGAAGCCCATAGAATGGGGTGAAGCTGGTAAAGACACCGGCGGCGATGCCGCGGGATATCTTTTCCGGGGTATCCGGCAATCGGCGCAACCGATGTTTGACATATTGCGCTGCCCGGCCCCAACCGCCGCGAGGATAGATGAAATCGACCACGATCTTCCAGATCGGTCGCCTATCCCTCCGCTTGAATACCAATACTTGTTTCCCTTTCCGCGCTGGCCAGACCAGGATCACGATGCCGTCTGATTGACGACACGTTGCTTTCCGCCTCTAACGCGGTGATGACACGGTGCAGATGTTCTGCGTCCCGCAGGTCAACGTCGATCAGTAGCCTATAGTAGTCCGGTTTCCGGTCGATGAATCGCAGATCAGAGATATTGGCGTTCTGCTCACCGATCAATGTGCAGATGCGCCCCAAGACCCCAGAATCATTTGTGATTGTTGCATCAAAGCTTACCGTGTTAACCGGTTTGTGGGTTCCTTCGTGCCAGCGCAGGTCGATCCAGCGCTCTGGCTGGGCCTCGTATTCGGCAAGAACCTCGCAGTCGATGGCATGCACCATGACGCCCTGACCGCGAAAGGTGATCCCCAGAATACGCTCACCCGGCACGGGCTGGCAGCAGGGGGCGCGGCGCTGGCTTTGCTCTGGCCCGAGGCCAACCACCGCGCGCCCCTGATCAATGCCCTCGCCCTCGCGGCTTTCCAGTTCCGGATAGATGGCGCGCACAACCTCACGGCCCGTCAATTCTGCGCTACCCAAACGGGCAAGCAGCTCTGTCACATTTTCAATCGCAAGCGCCTTGGCTGCCGTGCGCAGGGCTTTCTCGGTGGATTTCTTGCCAACATTCTCAAAGGCGACCCGCGCAAGCTCGCGCCCCAGTCGGACAAAACGCTCGCGGTCTTCTTCGCGTAACGACCGGCGGATCGCGGTCTTTGCGCGCCCGGTGACGGCAATGTCGATCCATGTAGCCTGCGGGGTCTGTCCCTCGGCAGTGATCACATCCACGGACTGGCCGTTCTTCAGACGGGTCCAAAGCGGCACGCGCAGCCCGTCAACCTTGGCACCCACGCAGGCCGACCCGATCCGGGTGTGGATTGCATAGGCAAAGTCGATCGGGGTGGCGCCACGCGGCAGCTTGATCACATCACCCTTTGGCGTGAAGCAGAACACCTGATCGGTATACATCTCAAGCTTCACGGCTTCGAGGAACTCATCATGATCCTGATCGTCGTCTAGACGCTCGGTCAGGGATGAAATCCAGTGGACGGGATCAACGGCAAACCGGTTCTCGACCCGCTCTCCGTTCTTGTAGGACCAATGGGCAGCCACTCCGGTTTCGGCGACCTCGTGCATTTCGCGGGTTCTGATCTGCACCTCGACCCGCTTGCCATCACGGCCCGACACGGTTGTATGGATGGACCGGTAGCCGTTGGATTTTGGCTGGCTGATATAATCCTTGAACCGGCCGGGCACGGCCCGCCAGCGTTGGTGAATGGCACCCAGTATGCGGTAGCAGTCAACCTCTGTCGCAGCGATCACGCGAAACCCGTAGATATCAGACAGACGGCTGAAACCCTGGTCTTTCTGCTGCATCTTGCGCCAGATCGAATAGGGTTTCTTGGCACGGCCGATAACATCTGCCTGAATGCTCGCCTTTTCCAGCTCGACGCGCATATCGGCGGTGATCTTTTGCACCACATCGCCGGCCTCGCGCTGCAAGGTGATAAAGCGGCGAATGATCGAGTTGCGGCCCTCGGGGTTCAGAACCCGAAAGGACAGATCCTCTAGTTCTTCGCGCATCCACTGCATACCCATGCGGCCAGCCAACGGGGCATAGATATCCATGGTTTCGCGGGCTTTCTGGGCCTGCTTTTCAGGGCGCATCGACTTGATCGTGCGCATATTGTGCAACCGGTCAGCCAGTTTCACCAATGTCACGCGAAGATCACGGCTGGTCGCCATAAACAGCTTGCGGAAATTCTCGGCCTGTTTGGTCTCGGTCGAGTTCAGCTGCAAATTGGTAAGCTTGGTCACACCATCAACCAGCTCGGCAATCTCGCGGCTGAAACGTTTCTCGACCTGCGCGAAAGAGGCCTTGGTGTCCTCAATCGTATCATGCAGCAGGGCCGTAATAATGGCCGCATCATCCATCTGCTGATCGGCAAGAATACAGGCGACGGCAACGGGATGGGTGAAATACGGCTCCCCGGAATGGCGGAACTGGCCGTCATGCATTTCCGCGCCAAACGCAAAAGCGTCGCGCAGCATGACCTCATTCGAGCGGGGGTTGTAGTTGCGGACCAGCGAGATCAGATCATCAGCAGTCGTCATCTGGTCCGGCGCCTTCGGTTTTGTGGCCGGTCTTGCGGCCTTATCGCTGTCCTTGCGCGTCCATAAGCGCGCGCAGCAGTTTCTCTTCCGACATATCGTCTTCGACAGGTTTGTCGGTTTCCGCGCCCATCAGCAAGGACATGCTGTCCTCTTCCGGCTCGTCCACCTCAATCTGGGTCTGGTTCGCCTCGATCATGCGCTCGCGCAGATCATCGGCCTGCTGGGTTTCTTCGGCAATCTCGCGTAAGGAAACGACAGGGTTCTTGTCATTGTCGCGTGACACCGTGATCGGCGCACCGGCAGAGATTTCGCGGGCGCGATGGGCCGCCAACATCACCAAATCAAAACGATTTGGAACTTTATCGACGCAATCTTCTACGGTGACGCGAGCCATATGCGATCTCCACTGGGAATCTGACTAAGGTTGAAGTCGGGTCTTTAGGGCTTTTGCGCGTTGTTGGCAAGGGGGAATGGGCCGCCGATCCTCTGCGTCATTCCCATCTGCAACTGGGGCCATGGCCCAGAAAACCGCAGGCAACCCATAACCCGCGTGGTTTACCAACCTGCACCTTGTGATCACTCAACAGGGGACAACTGGCGCGCGCTCTGTCTCCGGGCGGGTGGCAAGCATTTGGGCAGTGGTCCGGCCCAATATCGGGTGGCGCCAGTCGGCGGCGACATCCATCAACGGGACCAGAACAAAGGACCTGTCCTGCACCCTGGGATGCGGCAGAACAAGGGTATCAGGCGCAATCTGCTGCTGGCGCTCAGGCGGCAGGTCGCGCCAAAGGGTCTGGGTGGCGGCATCGGGCAGCACACAATCAGCAACCGCGACAAGATCCAGATCCAGCGTCCGCTGACCCCACCTTACGTCACGACGCCGGGCGGCCTGCCCTTCGATATCGTGCAGCTTGGCAAGAATTTGCGCGGGATCACAGGGGCTTTCAAATGCCATCGCAGCATTCACATAATCCGGGCCAGCGCCTTCCGGAAAGGCCGGGCTTTTGTACAAACGGCTTTGATTTGCAGGCTCTTCAGACCATGCAATCAGCAAATTCATAGCCTTTTGGACAGTTTCCTTTGCGTCACCCCAAATGGAATTCTCGTTACTTCCTAAAGCGATAAGCACCAACCGGCTTTTTGTTGCCATTTTCTTTACTTGCCTCATGCGGGGAAAGCCGTACATTACCGAAAGTCTTGCATCCATCAACCACTCACAGACGAACACTACCGCAAGGCTTTTTTGGAAGGACATTTTATGTTTTATCGGGACGAGCGCTTGGCGCTCTTCATCGATGGATCAAATCTTTACGCAGCAGCCAAATCGCTGGGATTTGACATCGACTACAAACTTCTCCGACAGGAATTCATGCGGCGTGGCAAGATGCTGCGGGCATTCTACTACACCGCGCTGCTGGAGAATGACGAATATTCGCCAATCCGCCCACTTGTCGACTGGTTGCATTACAACGGGTTCACAATGGTCACGAAACCGGCAAAAGAATATACCGACAGCATGGGCCGGCGGAAGGTCAAGGGCAACATGGACATCGAACTTGCAGTCGATGCGATGGAACTGGCACCGCATGTGGATCACGTTGTTCTGTTCTCGGGTGACGGGGATTTCCGGCCGCTGATCGAAGCGTTGCAGCGCAAGGGTGTACGGGTTTCTGTTGTCTCGACGATCCGCAGCCAACCACCCATGATTGCTGACGAACTCAGACGGCAGGCTGACAACTTTATCGAGCTGGACGAGCTGCGTGACGTTGTCGGGCGTCCATCGCGCGAGCCGCGGGCAGATGCGCCCGCAGAAGAAGTGACCGCAAGCTAGCCTGACCATGCGGCGGTTGGTGCAAAACCGCAGCATATAGGGCCTGATGCGACCGGAAGAATGGAATGCGCCGTCAGGCGCTCATTTTGGTCGCAGCATATCCGACTGGACGCGGCATCGCTCACGCCTTACCTCTGGGACAGAACGCGGAGGCTGCGATGACAAAACAACCACTGACGCTGTATCTGGCTGCGCCGCGCGGTTTTTGCGCGGGCGTGGATCGGGCGATCAAGATCGTCGAGATGGCGTTGGAAAAATGGGGCGCGCCGGTTTATGTGCGCCACGAGATCGTGCACAACAAATTTGTGGTCGACGGCTTGCGCGACAAGGGCGCAATCTTTGTCGAGGAACTGGACGAATGCCCTGATGACCGCCCGGTGATCTTCTCGGCCCATGGTGTACCCAAGGCCGTCCCCGCCGCTGCTGCAAAACGCGAAATGATCTATGTGGACGCAACCTGCCCGCTGGTCAGCAAAGTTCATATCGAGGCGCAACGCCACGCGGATAATGGCTTGCAGATGATCATGATCGGCCATGAAGGCCACCCCGAAACCGTCGGTACAATGGGACAGCTGCCCGCGGGCGAGGTCCTTCTGGTCGAAACCCCCGATGATGTAGCGACCGTCAAGATACGTGACCCTGAAAAGCTGGCCTATGTAACACAGACCACATTATCGGTCGATGACACCGCCGATATCGTCGCGGCCTTAAAGGCCCGCTTTCCGGGTATAGTAGGCCCGCATAAGGAAGATATCTGCTACGCCACAACCAACCGGCAAGAGGCCGTCAAGGCAATGGCGCCCAAATGCGATGCCATGCTGGTTGTGGGTGCACCCAATTCCTCCAACTCCAAACGGCTGGTCGAGGTGGGCGCGCGCGCAGGGTGCAACTATGCGCAGCTGGTCCAACGCGCGACAGATATCGACTGGCGCGCGCTAGAGGGGATTACGTCAATGGGGATCACGGCTGGCGCCTCCGCCCCGGAAGTGCTGATCAACGAGGTGATTGATGCGTTCAAAGACAGGTTCGACGTGAGCGTCGAGATGGTTGTGACCGCCGAGGAAAACGTGGAATTCAAAGTCCCCCGCGTCTTGCGCGAACCGGCATGATCAGCCTGCAATTCCTTCTCACCGCAATTGTGGTCTGCATCGCGCCTGGCACTGGTGTCATCTACACATTGGCATTGGGGCGGGGGCAAGGGCGGCGGGCCGCTGTCGCCGCCGCTATTGGCTGCACTTTTGGGATCGTGCCACATCTTGCGGCAGCCACGCTTGGGCTGGCGGCACTTTTGCATACCAGCGCCTTGCTGTTTCAAATCGTGAAATTCGCGGGGGTCGCCTATCTGCTTTATCTCGCCTGGCAGGCTTTGAAAGCAGACGGCGCATTGGCAGTCAGCGGCCAGGCAACGCAGCAATCCATGTTCAAGATCGCCCAACGCGGTGCGCTTATCAATATCCTGAACCCCAAGCTTTCGATCTTCTTTCTGGCGCTGTTGCCCCCATTCCTGTCGGGCAATCCGGCAACGGTCACCATCGAAATGATCCTGCTCGGCGCCGTTTTCATGGTGCTGACGCTGATAATCTTCCTGGTCTACGGGATGTTTGCATCCTTTGCGCGCAATTGGCTGTTGCAAAGCGCGGTGATCATGCGCTGGCTAAACCGGTCATTTGCAGCAGTCTTCGCCGCGCTCGGCCTGCGACTGGCATTCGAGAAAGCATGACCGCCTATCTGTCCTTTGAAGGGCAGGTCGTGCCAATGACATGGGGCAAGTCCGTCTACACGGTGCTGCCGTTGCCGGATGAGGTTGCGGAAGCCTTGCACGCACAAGGGGCCAGGCGGGTTGAGGGCGAGATCAACGATCATCCCATCAATCTGGCCCTGACAAAAGCCCCGGTCCTCGACGCGGTTTTTCTATGGACGGGCAAGTCACTCTTGCAACAGATCGGGATTACCCCGGGCGAGCCGCTCGAGATACGCTTGCGCAAAGCCGATGACACCGTTGAAACGCCTGATGATGTGGCGCTGGCGTTGCGGCAAGCCGATGCCACACCCGTATGGGAGGCCTTGACCCCCGGCAAAAAACGCGGCCTTTTGCACGGTATCAACACCGCAAAGCGGGCCGAGACCCGCACCAAACGCATCGCCAAGCTGATCGCCGATATCACATGAACACCATTCCACGCCCTGCCCTGATCCTCGGCCTTGCCGGGTTGATCCCATTCCTTTGGGGGGCGGCAACCGTGATGCGACCAGAGCTTGTGGTCTGGGGCACGCAAAATATCGGGGCGCGCTTTGTGGGTCCGTATGTGCAACTGTTCTATGGGGCGGTGATCCTGTCCTTTATGTCCGGCGTCTTATGGGGCTTTGCGACCAAGGCCACGGGCCGAATGGCCACCGCAGGTTACGTGCTGTCGGTGGTTCCGGCGCTTTGGGCATTTTTCATGACAGGCGGCGGCCCGGTCGAGGCCGCAATGAACCTGATTGCCGGTTTTCTTGCGCTGCTGCTGCTTGACTGGCATTTCTGGCGCCTTGAACTGGCCCCGCCATGGTGGATGCATCTGCGTATTCTGCTGACGGCAATTGTCGTTTTGTCGCTTCTGCCGGTGGTGATCTGATGCCGGATGCCAGAACAATCGCATTCTACGACACTGCGGCAGATCATTATGCGGACCTGACAGATACCGACGCGCCCGACGCCAATCTGCTGGCCTTCATGGCGCTGCTGCCACAGGGCGGGCAGGTGCTTGATCTGGGATGCGGACCAGCCCATGCGTCGGTCCATATGCGCGATGCAGGGTTTCGGCCCGACCCGGTTGATGCCTCGACCGGGATGGTCACCCTGGCCAACGAGACCTACGATATCGGGGCGCGTCTGCTGACATTTGACGCGATTGATATGGTGGCCGCATATGACGGGGTCTGGGCGAATTTTTCACTGCTGCATGCGCCGCGTGCGGCCCTGCCGATCCATCTGGATGCGATCGCAACGGCCTTGCGTCCGCAAGGCATTCTGCATGTTGGCATGAAAACCGGTGCAGGCGAGCTCCGCGACCGTATCGACCGCAAATACACTTTCGTGACCGTTCCGGAACTGACCGGTCTGCTGGAGGATGCCGGATTTGACATCATCGACATGGTCGAGGGGCGCGAGAAAGGCTGCGCGGGCACTGTCGACCCGTTCGTCGTGATGAGGGCCCGAAAGCATGCCTGATCTGTTCGCTTATACCGATGGCGCGTGCTCGGGCAATCCTGGTCCCGGTGGCTGGGGCGCGTTGTTGATTGCCCGCGACGGCGAAAAGGTCGTCAAAGAGCGCGCCTTAAGCGGTGGTGAGGCGGATACCACCAACAACCGAATGGAACTGCTGGCTGCGATCACCGCCCTTGAAACGCTGGATCGACCGACCGCACTGACCATCGTGACCGACAGTTCCTACGTCAAAGACGGGATCACATCCTGGATCCATGGCTGGAAAAAGCGAGGGTGGAAAACCGCCGCCAAGAAACCGGTCAAGAACGAAGACCTGTGGCGCAGGCTGGACGCAGCCACGCAACGCCACAACGTCAGTTGGGAGTGGGTCAAAGGCCATGCAGGTCATCCCGAAAACGAGCGCGCCGATGAATTGGCGCGGGCCGGCATGGCCCCTTTCAAGCCATGACAGAGCCGCTGCTTCTTTTGCCCGGAATGATGTGTGACGCGCGTCTTTATGGCCCGCAGATGTCTGCATTTTCGCATCAACGGCCCGTCATGGTCGCGCCATTCGGCCTGCACGACACGGTCGCGGCGATGACAGCGGATATACTGGCCAATGCGCCGCCCCGCTTTGCGCTTGCGGGCCTGTCGATGGGGGGTATCGTCGCGATGGAAGTCATCCGGCAGGCACCCGACCGGGTCACGCGCCTCGCCCTGCTCGACACCAATCCCAAGGCCGAAGTTGCTGCCGTCGCCGCAAATCGCGAGCCGCAAATCGCCAAGGTGATGCAGGGCCAGTTGCGGGCCGTGATGCGGGACGAAATGAAACCGAACTACCTGACAGATGGGCCAAATACCGGCCAAATCCTTGATCTTTGCATGGCCATGGCGGAAACAATCGGCGCGCAGGCATTCGTGACGCAATCGCGCGCATTGCAAACACGGCCCGACCAGCAAGACACGCTGCGCGCTGTCACGGTCCCAACGCTTGTCTTATGCGGCGAGGATGACAGCCTCTGCCCGCTACACCGGCACGAGCTGATGCATGAACTGATCCCCGGCTCTACATTGACTGTGATCAAAAGCGCGGGCCATCTGCCGACGCTTGAACAACCTGACGCAACAAACAAGGCATTGTCCCAATGGCTGACCCGGTAATCCCTGCTGACCTGCTTGATCTGCTACAGCGCGTTGACACACCAACCGTGTGCAATGCCATCGAAGTGGCCCAAGGCAAGCGTGGCTTTGACGCCTACACCAAGGGCACGATGCAATGTTCGGCCCCCGGCCAATCCATGGTGGGGTTCGCCCGCACCGCCAAGATCGCGGGCCGCGAACCACCAACCGAAGACCCCGATGTAATCCGCGCCCGCCGTCTGGATTATTTCCGGAATATGGCCGAAGGGCCGCGTCCGGCCATCGCGGTGCTTGAGGACGTGGATTTCCCCAATTGCGTCAGCGCGTGGTGGGGCGAAGTCCATACCAATGTCCACAAGGGACTTGGGCTGAATGGTGCATTGACCAATGGGGTGATGCGCGATCTGGGCGATCTGGCCGAGGGGTTTCCGGTTGTGGCCGGGTCCATCGGGCCGTCACATGCGTTCGTGCATGTGCGCGAACTGGGCACCCCGGTGACCGTCTTTGGGATGACGGTGAAACAGGGTGATCTGGTCCATGCAGATCAACATGGCGGGCTTGTCATTCCGCCCGAGGTAATCCCCGACCTGAAAGCCGCAATCGAGGCGATGTGGGCTGGCGAAAAGATTATTCTGGGGCCAGCAAAGGAACCGGATTTCGACCTCGACAAGCTGCTTGCAGCATGGCGGGCGTTTGAAAAGGCGCGGACCTAGGGCCAAGGGCGCTAGGATAAAGCGATCCGCAAATGCTCGCTAGGGTCGCGGATCACGAATTCCTGTCGGACATGCCGGAACACACGGCGCTGTCCGCCAAAGGGCACGAGGTCTTCGGCCCAATCCAGACTGATCCACTTATATTCGCTATGTTCGGCGTTCAGAACCACAGGCGCATCATAGTCCACGTAAGCCACAAACACCGGCGCAATCGTGATCGCATCACGGTCCGCTTCGTAAAACTCTTCGCAGATATCGCCGGAATAAAAGCGGGTCGGGACCAGACCTGTTTCTTCTTTCAACGCGCGTAAGGCGGCTTGGGATGCCGTCTCGCCGTCTTCGATGGCGCCGGCGATCTGGCACCATTCGCCAGCCAAACGGCGATTGCGCCGCAAAAGCAGGATCTCGAACTCATCGGCAACCTCACGTAGCACGATCACCGAAATGGAGAATGACCTGATCGGTATTTCTGCCAAAGCCTAACTCACTTTCAGCACGATCTTACCGATATGCGCACTGCTTTCCATCCGGGCATGGGCCGCGGCAGCATCGGCCAGCGTAAATTCCTGATCCATGACCGGCGCGATCTTTCCGGCGTTCAAGAGTGGCCAGACCTGCGCGCGCAGCGCGTCAGCGATGCGTGCCTTGGCCAGATCCGATTGCGGACGCAGGGTTGATCCGGTCATCGTCAGGCGCCGGGTCATCAACTGCACCATGTTCAGTTCGGCCTTCATGCCCTGCAGAAACGCGATTTGGACAAGCCGCCCGTCATCAGCAAGCGATTTCAGGTTGCGCTGCATGTATGGGCCGCCAACCATATCCAGAATGACATCGGCCCCGCCCAATGCGCGCAATCTCTCAACAAAATCCTCGGTCTTGTAGTTGATCGCCAGTTCGGCACCCAGCCTGGTGCAGGCCGCGCATTTGTCGTCAGTTCCGGCGGTGGTAAAGACGCGCGCGCCAAAGGCATCCGCAAGCTGGATCGCAGTCGTGCCGATGCCCGAACTGCCCCCATGGACCAGAAAACGCTCTCCGGCCTGAAGACCACCGCGCATGAAAACATTCGACCAGACCGTGAAAAACGTCTCTGGCAGGCAGGCGGCCTGTGCCAGCGACAACGGGTAAGGCACTGGCAGGCAGTGGGCTGCCGGTGTGGCCACAAATTCCGCATAGCCCCCGCCGGGCAGCAGCGCACAGACCTGATCGCCAATATTGGGGGTTGTTACACCGGCACCGACGGCAACGACCTCTCCCGCCGCTTCCAGCCCGGGCAGATCGCTCGCACCCGGGGGTGGATTGTAAAGACCGGCCCGTTGCAAGGCGTCGGGCCGGTTCACACCAGCATATGCCACCTTGATCACCACCTGGTCATGCCCTGCCTCGGGCATGGGCCGTTCAGTCAGTGTTAAAACATCGGGGCCACCCGGCTTGGCGATTTCAACTGCCTTCATTATTCGGGGTCTTTGCACATACCGGGCAAATCAACCTGCGGGATTTTGCTGGGCGCCTTGATTTGCGACATCAATCGACCCAACGGGCCTGTGATCGGTTTCAGCAATGGATTTTTGTTCACGCTGGCTTTCACCTTTTCAAACTGCATCACATCATCAATGCGTCTTTCGATAAAGGCGGTTGTCGCCTGCCCGTCCAGACTGTCGTCGCCCAGCCAATAGAGGACCGTCGAGCTGTACACCCCCGAAAGGATAAGGCGCTTTGAATACCAATTGCCATCCCGAGACGTATCACCAAGCGCATCCCAGATCGCATCTGCGGTTCCCCAGATCAGTTTCGCACCATCGGCGGCCATGTGGGGCATCGCAAACAGGGTTGATCCGCGGCGCACGGCCTCTTTATCATCAACGGCCGCGATCCGCAGGCCAACCGCATGGGCGACCTTGTCGCGAAACCGCATGTCGCGCAGATCCGCATCGGCCAAGGCCTTGATCATCCCCAGATCGCCCCGCTTATGATAGGCGATGGCCAGATCGACGGCACCGCGCGGGCATAAGGTCTTTGCATGGGCGGGGGCGATGCCCACCTCTGCAACTGCCGCATCAAAGGCTGATGCTGACCAGCCGTCAAAGGCCACATACGGCAATATCGCGTCAAGTAACTGGTCTTTGGCGGGGTCGATGGGCTGATTGGGCATTTCGCAGTCCTCACTTGTGGTACTGGACAAGATAGTCTTGCTTTGCTATCTGCCCACTTCCTGCAATTTTTGCAAATCCAACTTAGAAAGGTGGTGTATACCACATGCAGGTTAGTGTTCGTGATAACAACGTCGATCAGGCGTTGCGTGCTCTGAAGAAAAAACTTCAGCGTGAGGGCGTTTTTCGTGAAATGAAGCTTAAACAGCATTTCGAAAAACCGTCCGTGCGCAAAGCGCGCGAGAAAGCCGAAGCCATCCGCCGTCAGCGCAAGCTGGCGCGCAAGAAGCTTCAGCGTGAAGGGCTGCTCTAAGCGACCTTTCGACGTGACGATCTTGAAACCCTCGCCTGTCTCATCAGGCGAGGGTTTCTTTTTGCCCCTTCACCCCCAGATTGACCCGGCGCACCGTCCCCTTCAGGCTATGTGCTGAGGCAACCGGAGTACACAGATGTCCCTTCCCGACAAAATGTCAGGCGTTGTTCTGACCGGTCATGGTGGTCCGGAAAAACTGGTTTGGCGCGACGACCTGCCGGTGCCGCAGGCAAAGGCGGGGGATGTGATCGTCAAGGTCGGTGCCGCAGGCGTCAACAACACCGATATCAACACACGCATCGGGTGGTATTCCAAAGGTGATGCGGATGCTGCGGATGCAAGTTGGGCCGGCATACCCATCCGATTTCCGCTGATACAGGGCATTGATGTGTGCGGGCATATCGTGGCGGTCGGTCCGGGTGTGTCCCCCACCCGCATTGGCGAACGTGTGCTGGTTGAACCCTGCCTAACCGAGGTGGGCGGCAAGCGGCTGGATCGCCCGTGGTTTCTAGGCTCGGAATGTGATGGCGGTTTCGCCCAATACACGTGTGTCGCGGCGCGCCATGCCTACAGGATTGAAACGCAGCTGAGCGATGCGGAACTCGCGTCCTTTCCATGCTCTTATTCAACAGCCGAGAACATGCTGACACGGACCAATCTGCAGGCCGGCGAAACGGTGCTGATTACCGGCGCATCAGGCGGCGTGGGATCAGCGGCCGTGCAATTGGCCCGGGCGAGGGGTGCCTTCGTGATCGCTGTCACCAGCCCATCCATGTCGCAACAGCTAAAAGACCTCGGCGCTGCCCGCATAATCGGGCGCGATGAGGATTATGTCGCAGCCCTGGGCGCAGATAGCGTTGATGTCGTCATTGATCTGGTTGCCGGCCCGGGATTTCCATCCCTGCTGGCCGTTTTGCGCCCCAAGGGCAGATACGCAGTGGCTGGTGCGGTGGCTGGGCCGGAGGTTATGCTGGATGTCCGTACGCTCTACCTTAAGGATCTGTCATTCTTCGGCTGTACCGCGTTGGAATCGGCCGTATTCGCCAACCTGATCGGGTACATCGCGCGTAGTGAGATCAAGCCCTTGGTGGCCGCAACCTACCCGCTTGGCGAGATCGCCAAGGCGCAGGAGATGTTTCAGCACAAGGGATATCTGGGAAAGATAGTTCTGCTTGTCGATCGTGAACCTCTCGCCTAGGGTCAGGACCCTAGCCCAGCGGTTTTGTGGCGCGCGCGGGCCAAACCTCGCATATTCCTGCGCACAGGACCAATGCGCCGCCAATCAGTTCAGCCTGGCCAATCGGCTCATTTGCAATGATGGCCGCGGATACGGCGCCGACGATGACCTCGGCCATCAGCAGGATCCCGACGCGCGCAGGTTCGAGCCGTGCCGCGGCCCACAGCAAACCCGCCATGGAC
The DNA here is from genome assembly GCF_038443705.2 of Yoonia sp. SS1-5. Classification (NCBI taxonomy): domain Bacteria; kingdom Pseudomonadati; phylum Pseudomonadota; class Alphaproteobacteria; order Rhodobacterales; family Paracoccaceae; genus Yoonia; species Yoonia rhodophyticola. The sequence goes on from NZ_CP151767.2 coordinate 2,143,504, forward strand.
AACGCCCACCACAATCCGCCTGCAACGACCGCCATAACCACGGCTTGGCCGATATGGGTGACATCGGGCCTGTGCCCGGACCCAAGCGCAAAGCAGAGCGCGCCCACTGTCGCCCCGGCGGCAAACACGAATGCCGCGTCAGGCGGTGCCAGGGACGCGCGCGACCTGATGCCGGTCGTGGCAACAGCCCATAACGCGCCGGACGCCAACCCCAGCCATTCGCCAGGTCCCTGCGGCAGTGGGGTCGCGCCATCCGCGCCAAGCATCCACGCCAGCCCCGCAATTCCAAAGATCAACGCCAGCACGCGTGACTGCGTCAACGGCCACCCCATCACAAACCGGCCCAAAAGCGTGCTCCATAGCGGGGTCAGGAAGAACAGGATGACCACAACAGCCACGCGGCCATATAGAAACCCGACGGAATAAAGCACAAAGGCAACGCCGCCCAACGCCACCGAACAAACCGCCAACGGGCTTGCCGCGGCCAATCTGGCCCGCCCACGCCATGCAAATGGCAATAGCAGGATCACCGCCGCTGCAGTGATTGCCAATGTTCCCCAGGCCCCGTCCAGACCAAGACCCGCCAATTGGCGCACCGGCAACCAGTAAAAGCCCCAAAATATGCCGGCCAGCACAACAATGGCTGTCGCTTTGATGGAATGGTTGTCTGCTGTCATGAGACGTTCTTAACACCGACCTTCGCGATGGAAACCGCAGATCGGCATCGCACCACAAGAACTGTACCCCCCCGCGCGAGTCGGTCATCCGCTACCGCTCTGCACCGCGCATTAACCAAAAGACCAGATGGACCAACGGTTGAAACGGCCACAATCAGCGCTAGAAAATTAGAGACGTCACAAAAGAATCCGGGCGTCGGGCCGGAAAATAAGGGGGTTTGCGCAAGATACGTCACAATCGGGACACATTCGCGCCCCTTTCTTCCAACAGTGTTCTATCGTGGGGAAGACTCGTGAATTTTAACCAATACGGATATTTAGGTATGAGCGAAATTAGACGCCACAGTTTACGGTTGGTTCTGGCAGGATCGCTTGGGGCCGTGTGCACAGTGGCATCGGCCCAGGACGAACCCCAGGTCATGCTCAGAAGTGATGATGGCCGGGCCAGTTTGTCTGGTCGGCTGATTGCCGTCGAGAATGGCAACTATATCGTCGCCAATGACGCCGGTAATTTCGAAATCCCTGTCCAGGGTGTGCAATGCGAAGGGGCCGCCTGCCCCGTGCCCGCACCAAGCATCGGCGGACTGGTTGATCTTGTTTCCGACGATGACAGCATCCAGATCAGCGGTACGGTGACCGACTTTGTCGATGGCAATTACGTCGTCGAAACGGAGCGTTTCGGCATCCTGAGTGTAGATAGCGAAAAGGTCAGCTGTACGGGGGATGGCTGTGTCCAAATTCAGGATCTGACCCGCGCACAGGTTTTGGCAGGCGCTGCAACCGCAACGCAAACACCTTTGGAATTGCCCACCGACCCCGATATCCAGCCGACAACAACCGCACCTGCCGCGACACCAGCACCGGCCGCACCCGCAACTGACGGGTCGGACGCCAAGGTCCGGTTTGCCGGTTCTGACACGGTCGGTCTGGGCCTGATGCCCTTCCTGTTGGATGACTATGCCGACTATCTTGACGCCAATATCGACCGCACCGATTTCAGCGAGACCGAAACACTGGTCCGCTATCTGAATGCAAGCGGGCAGGAATTGAACAGCCTCTTTGTGAACTCCACCGGATCCGGCGACGCCTTTGATGCGCTGGAAACCCGTCAGGCAGAATTGGGCATGACCTCGCGCCCGGCACGCGACGCCGAAGCGCAACGCATGCGCGCCGCCGGTGCGGGCGAGTTGCGCGGATCGGATAATGAAACCGTTATCGCCGTTGATAGCCTTGCTGTCATCACCCACCCGACCAACCCGGTCACGGCACTGACGCGCCAGCAAATCGGCGACATGTATCTGGGCCGCATCACAAACTGGTCAGAGGTTGGCGGCCCCGATGCGCCGATCACCGTATTGTCCCGCGAGGACGGGTCCAGCACACGCGGCGTCTTTGAAAACGCCATCTTTGACGGGGTCGAACCACCCCTGGCCAACCGCGTCACCTACCCCGGCGGCGATAACCCGGAAATGGCCGCAGCCGTGCGCAGCGACCCGACAGCGATCGGCTATGTGGGCTTTTCGTACTCCGAGGGGCTGAACCGGCTTGATCTGAACAGCACCTGCGGGATCCGCACCACCGCCACGCCATTTTCGGTCAAGACAGAGGAATATCCACTTGGCCGGCGCCTGTATCTCTATAACCGGGCAGACAATCTGCCTGCGGAGGCTGCAGACTTTCTGAAATATGTCCTGTCGCCAGACGCCGATGACGCAATCGCACAGTCCAATTTTGTGAACTTTGCGGTCGAGCGCCAACCGCATTCGCCAAGCCGACAGGAAACGCTGTACCGGGATCTGGACGAACCCACCGCGTTCCAACTGGCCAGCGTTCTTGATCGTGATCTGCCGAACTGGGATCGCCTGTCGACCACCGTCCGGTTCCCGACCGGATCATCCTTGCTGGGCAATAAGGAACTGAACGATATCGAGCGGTTGATTGCATATCTTGCCGACCTTCCAGACGATACGCGGGTTGCCGTTGTCGGGTTTGCCGACAGCCGTGGCGCATTTGATTTCAATGCAAATCTGTCCCAGCGCCGTGCGGCCTCTGTTGCGGCGGCCATCAGCAATCTCGGCGGCTCGCGGTTGAGCAATATCCGGTTCGAGACCAAGGGATATAGCGAACTTGCACCGGCTGTTTGCAACGACAGCGAAAACGGCTGGCGGATTAACCGCCGCGTTGAAATCTGGGTTCAGCGCTAAATCAATTTGGGGGCAAGGGGGTCAGCTGCACCGCGGCTGATCCTGATCCGCCGACCTGTCATGGTGCTGTCATATGACCGTGCGAGCGCCATGCTGGGAACTGTTTATTACACTTACCAATTTGAAAGAGGTAACTATGACGACGAAACTGAAATCCACCCTTTTGGCCGGGACCACTGCCGCCATCGCGCTGATCAGCTCGGGTGCATTGGCCCAGACGGATTTGCTGGTCACAACAACGGCAGATAGCGGTGAGGGCAGCCTGCGTGCCGCGCTGGCCGCCGCGTCCGAAGCTTCGGACCCCGCGCGCATCGTGGTGCTTGCCGATGGCACGCTGAATATCGACACAACGCTTAGCTATGATGGGACGGCCCCATTGACGGTTGTCGGCATGGGCCAAACCGTCAAGACGGACGCCAATGCAACCCTGTTCGCCGTCAGCCAAGGTGCCAGCATCGCCATTTCGGACCTGACATTTGAGGGACCCGGTGGCTACCATATTCAGGCACGCGGCGATGTGGATGGACAGACCGCGGGCAAGGGCATTTTTGTCGACGTGCGCGATGATCAGACCGAAACGGTCTTTATCACGCTGACCGATGTGACCGTCAAAGGCGTCGCAAACCACGGCATTCATATCTCCGACTGTCTGCTTGCTGATGATTGCGGCGGTGGTCAGGGTGGGGCTGGCGACGGCTCTCCTGCGTCGATCCATATCGCCCTGACCAATGTCGAGGTAAACGATGCGGGCAATGGCCGCTTTGACGCCGATGGTTTCCGCGTGGACGAGCGTGGGGCAGGCGACATTCACTTCACCGCCTATGGGTCACTGTTCACCGGTGTCGGTGCCGATGGTGTCGAACTGGACGAAGGACAGGATGGCAGTGTGATTGCAACGGTTGTTGATACCGCATTCACCAATAATGGCGGCTATTGTGATCCAGCCTTGCTGTCCGGCAACATGCCAGAGGATGACGAGGCCGAATTCGAAGACGGCGAAGCAACAGTGGCCGACATCCCCGGACCCGTGACCGGATCCCTCGATGATCGCTGCTTTGAGCGCGAGGTCGATCTGTACGATTCAGGCAATGTCGAAGCGTATGAATTTGGCATCGACCTTGATGACGGCATCGACTTTGACGAAGCGGGCGAGGGCAATATCGAAACAGTCATGATCAACTCGGTCATCACCGGCAACCTCGATGAAGGCGTTGACTTCGACGAGGAAGACAACGGTGATATCATCGTTCAGTTCATCAACACGGATGCAAGCGGCAACACCGATGACGGCTTCAAGATGTCCGAACTGGATGCCGGCGATGTCCATGGCCGGATGGTTGGCGCAACCGCAATGAACAATGGCGGCAAAGGCGCTGTTTTCGAAGAAGACCAGGACGGTAATCTTGCTGTCACTGCGGCCTATACCAAAACCGCCAATAATGATGATGGTGATGATACCGGTATGGAACTGCTGCAGGCCGATGACGGCACAGGCAGTGTCAGCGCTGTTGCATCCAAGATTGCAGACGGTTTCGATCTGGACGGCGTCGAGCAATAAGATCATCGCCTCAGAAACGCGAAAAGGCCGCCAATTTGGCGGCCTTTTTTTATTGCTGCGCCCGCAGCTTATTGCTGCTCTGGCACCAGAATCTCGCGCTTGCCCACGTGGTTGGCCGCGCTGACGACACCTTCGTCTTCCATCTGTTCCACCAGACGGGCGGCCTTGTTATACCCGATCGCCAGCTTTCGCTGGATGTAACTGGTCGAACATTTCCGATCCTTGATCACGATCGCCACCGCAGTGTCATAGAGCGCATTCTCACTATCGGACCCATCGCCAAGACCAAGCACCAGATCAATGCTGCTTTCTGCATCATCTGATGGCCCTTCAACCACGCCGGACATGTATTCCGGCGGGCCAAAGCCCTTGAGGTGGTTGACGATCTCCTCGACCTCTTCATCGCTGACAAAGGGGCCGTGCACCCGGGTGATTTTGGATCCGCCCGCCATATAAAGCATGTCACCCATGCCCAGCAGCTGTTCGGCGCCCATCTCACCCAGGATCGTGCGGCTGTCGATTTTCGACGTCACCTGGAATGAAATCCGGGTGGGGAAGTTCGCCTTGATCGTGCCGGTGATCACGTCCACAGACGGGCGCTGCGTGGCCATGATCAGGTGGATACCAGAGGCACGGGCCATCTGGGCCAGACGCTGGATGCAGGCCTCGATTTCCTTACCCGCGACCATCATCAGATCGGCCATCTCGTCCACGATCACGACGATATAGGGCAGAACTTCGGGCTGGAATTCCTCGGTCTCAAAGATCGGATCGCCGGTTTCATCGTCAAAGCCGGTCTGGACCGTCCGGCTGAACATCTCATTCTTGGACAGGGCATCGCGAACCCGGCCGTTATAGCCATCAATATTCCGGACGCCCATTTTGGACATCTTGCGATAGCGTTCCTCCATCTCGCCCACGACCCATTTCAGGGCAACAACCGCCTTTTTCGGATCGGTCACAACGGGCGACAGCAGATGCGGGATGCCGTCATAGACGCTGAGTTCCAGCATCTTGGGATCAATCATGATCATCCGGCATTCTTCCGGGGTCAGTTTGTAAAGAAGTGACAGGATCATCGTGTTGATCGCCACGGATTTACCTGACCCGGTAGTCCCCGCGATCAGCAGGTGAGGCATCTTGGCAAGATTGGCGATAATCGGCTCCCCGCCGATATCTTTGCCCAGCGCCAATGGCAGCTTGTGGTTGCCATCGCCAAAGTCGCGATGGGACAGGATTTCGCGCAACACGACCTTCTCGCGATTTTCGTTGGGCAATTCGATCCCGATCACGCTGCGCCCCGGTACGGTGGATACACGTGCCGACAGGGCCGACATGGACCGGGCGATATCATCCGACAAACCAATCACCCGCGAGGCCTTGAGACCCGGCGCCGGTTCAAGTTCATACATCGTCACAACCGGACCCGGCCGGACCGAGACGATGTCCCCTTTAACCCCGTAATCATCCAGCACGCTTTCCAGCATGCGGGCGTTTTCGGCCAAGGCGTCATCGCTCAGATGATGGCGCTGAATTTCAATCGGGTTGGTCAAAAGCCCAAGTGGCGGATGCTCGTAGCCGGGATATTGGTCGTCAAATTTCAGCGTTGGCTGCGCTTCGGCCTTGGCCTGCGTGGATTGCTGCGGGGCCTTTTTGGGCGGGTGCTGCACGACGCTGCGGGCTTCCGGCGTTGCAATCGGCGCAAGCGACGGGGCCGGCGGTACGTTAACCGGCGGGATGGGCATATGCGGCGCGGCCATGCGCGGGGCATCCGGGTTCACCATCATCGGCTCACCATCGGTTTCAAACAGCGGGTCATCCGTAGCGGGGCCATCTGCGGCCGGGGTGTTGTCGAACACCAGCGGCTTGGGGCCGCGCCCGGCGGTCAATGTGGGTTCGATACGAATGCCTGTGGGTGATGGGGGCTTGGACCGGTTCTTGATCGCATCGGCAATGCGCGCGCTGACACGGTCGGGGCTGCCCGGTGCAGGTTCCGCCACGGGATCAGGGGTAACCAGTTCCGGTTCGGGCAGCAGATCATTGCGGCGCAACAGGCCGGTCAGAAAGCCCGTCTGCTCGGGCTCTGGCGCCCTCGCCGGGGCGGCAAGCGGCGGGGCAGTTGGCATGGTTGGCGTGGTCAATGGGGGCTCGGATACCGGCATGACCGGGTTGGCGCGCACAACTGCGGCCGCCTTTGCGCGCAGATCTGTATCGCCCGTTGCAAGGCCACCGGCCTCTTCGATCCAGACCTGATCCGCGCGGGCCGTTGCAGCCTGCGCACGACGTTCCTGAACCGCATGAGTCACCCCCTGGGCCGCCTTGGCAGACAGACTGGCGCCCTTCCCTACAAGTTTCAGCAAGGTCGCATATAGCATGACCGTCCCCAGAAACAGAAAACGTCCGCCGGTGCGTAATTCCGGCCGGGTAAAGCCCAGCACAAAGGCAAGCAGTGCCAACAGGGCGCCAAAGGACAAAAGCGACAGAAATTTGACGCCAAAGCTTGTCCCGAACGGCACAATCGTGAGGATCACACCCAGAACCGTATCGCCAAACAGACCACCAAGTCCGAAATTGGCGGGCCAATCGACCCCCGGCGTCAACGTGGCCGCATAGACCGACCCAAGTATAATCGCGACGGGCGCAAAGATCAGGCGACCAACGGCCCGTTCCTGCCCGTGATGCAGCACAAAACGCGCGCCCCATGCGACCAGAACGATGGGCAAGACCCAAATGCCCAACCCCATGATCATCATCAAGGGCGCAGTGATCGACGCACCAAAATGCCCCAGCCAGTTCTGCACCGGCGCGTCCGTTGCGGAAATCCAGCTTGGGTCATCCGGTGAATAGCTGCCAACCATGGCCGCAATCAGCAGACCGGCAATGATCAGGCCCAGACCAAGTAACTCACGACCCCGTTTTTCAATCGCGGCCTGTGTCGTGCTGTCCAGTAGCGGATCGCGTTGCCGTGTTTGATATGATGCCATGTGATCGTTCCTCAACCATACAAACAGTCGCGGATCAGGGTCAGACCGCGCTGCATTTCTTGTGTTGGGGCCACCAATGCGACCCGAATATAGTGCTTGCCGGGGTTCTGCCCGTCGACATCCTGGCTTAGATATGCGCCGGGCAAGGTACGCACCCCGGTTTCCTGCCAAAGCCGCAGCGCGGCTTGCTCACCATCAAGGACGGGCAGCCACAAAAAGAACCCGGCCTGAGGTGACTTGTAGCCGGGGATATGGCCAAAGATGTCATCCGCGATCTCATATTTGCGGTGATAAAGGGCGCGGTTCTCATCCACATGCGCCTCGTCATTCCAGACTTTGGTGGCCACAACCTGCAATGGCCCGGACAGGGGCGCGCCCGCAAAGGCCCGCAACTGCCGCAAACGCGCGATTGATTTGGCCCCGCCGGCCGCAAAGCCGCACCGCAGGCCCGGCAGATTGGACCGCTTGGACAGGGATTGAAAGATCATCACCCGGTCGGGATCAGCGCCCATGCGATGCGCAATTTCCAACGCACCGGGCGGCGGCGTCGTACGATAAATCTCGGAATAACACTCATCCGCGAAAATCTTGAAATCATGTGTCTCGGCCAGCGCAATCGCCGCGCGCCAATAGGCCTCGTCGGCAACGGCCCCCTGCGGATTGGCGGGCGAGCAGATATAGGCGATGGCCGTGCGATCCAACACATCGGCAGGGATCGCCGCAAGATCAGGCAGATGGCCCGAACTTTCGGTGGCGGGGATATAAACCGGCGTGGCCCCCACTGACAGGGCCGCAACGCCATAAACCGGGTAAAACGGATTGGGGGTCAGAATGGCAGGTTGCTGGCCGTTTTTGGTTTCAGGGCACAACGCCATTGCAGCATTATAAAGCCCCTCGCGCGTGCCGTTCAGCGCGATGATTTGCTCATTCGGGATGTCGAGCCCATAGCGCCGCTTAAGAAAGCCACCCATCGCGGTCAGCAGATCGGCCTGCCCTTCGTTGCTGGGATAATTGTTAAAGCCTTCCAGATTGGCGGCAAGAATATCGCCCACAAATGCAGGAAACGCGTGGCGTGGTTCGCCAATCGTCATATTGATCACATCCGACGCCTTGCTTGGTACGTCCAATAACGCACGCAAACGTGGCCACGTCGCGACCGGGAGGTTCGAAAACCGCTCGGGAAACACCATAACTGCCTCAATTTACGGGATCATGTCGCCCCGCTTTTGTTCAAACTAGCCCGGCGCGGCCTGTACTGTCCAGAAAAAGGACTGACATCAAAAGGGTTTTGTGGCTTTTGAGTCGCCCCCTGGCGCGATCAAATCGCTGAATTGTACCGCCTGTCAGGCCCGCAAGACCGTCTCTGCCGCCGCACAAAGCCGCAAAAGCCGGGCCTCCTGGCCGTTTTGCCCATTAAACATGATCCCGCAGGATGGCGTATCGGTTGGCAAGGTGATTGAGGGGACATCCATCAGATTGGCAACCCGTGTATTGCGCAGGGCAAGCAGGTTTTCGGATTTGTAATAGGCGTCATCATCCAGCAGCCGTTGTGCATCTGGCGGCAGGATCGGCGCCGTTGGCATGATCACAGCGTCGAATTCAGCCGTCTCGGCCGCGTATTGCTTGCGGATATCACGCAGCTGGTTCCAGCCCGCCACATATTCGGGACCGCTGACACTCTGGCCGCCGCGCACCCGCTCCAGAATTTGCGGAAACATCTTTTCGGGATGTGCCTCGACCAGATCGCGCCACCACCCGTAGCTGTCAGCAGCATAGAGGTTGCCGGCCACGTTGAACGCGTCAAAAAGCTGTGCGAAATACCGGTGATGGGTCGTGGCGCCCGCTGCCGCCAGCTTTTGAACAGCCGCGTCAAAGGCTTGGCGCGGGGAGTCGCGCACGTCGTCAGGGACAATCGTATCAAGGATCATCAGCCGCGCGCCTGCAAGGTCCGTCTTGCCAAGATCACTGGGTTTCGCCCCCTCGAGCGCGGCAAGCAACAGATTTGCATCCTCGACCGACCGGCAAAGCGGACCAACCGTATCAAATGTCAGGCAAAGCGGTACGGTCCCACCCAATGACAGCCGCCCATGACTGGTCTTCAGCCCAACAAGATCGTTCCAGGCCGAGGGTATCCGCACGGACCCGCCTGTATCTGATCCGATGGCAGCCGCCGCCAGACCAAATGCAACAGACGCCCCTGCCCCCGAACTGGACCCACCCGGCACGGCATCGGGATCATTGACACATGGGGGTGTGCCCATGATCGGGTTCAATCCCAGCCCGGAAAACGCGATTTCGGACATATGCGTCTTGCCCAGACAGACCAGACCGGCCGCTGTTGCTGCCTGCAACACATCCGCATCCGCATCGGGGACCCGTCCGGCCATCAGGGCGGTGCCGGCCTCTGTTCCGATCCCTGCCGTGTCAAACAGGTCCTTCCACGAGACCGGAACCCCATCAAGCGGGCCGCGCCGCAGGCCCGATTGGGCACGCGCGGATGCGGCAGCAGCCTCGGCCCGGGCGCGGGTATGGGTGACCCTTGCATAAATGCGGTCGCGATGTTCATGGGCGTCGATGGCATCAAGGTAAACATCTGCAAGCGCGACCGGGTCGATATCCGCTGCCGCAATCCCCCGCCCGAGATTTGCTGCACTCATCCATCGCCAGTCTTGCATCGCGCTCTCCTTGTTTGGGGCGACGGTAGCGGCCATCAGGCGCATGGACAATCCCGTCAGACCGCGCATATTGCGCGCATGGATACCGATATCATCATCGTGGGGGGCGGGCTGAACGGGCCGGCCCTTGCATTGGCGGCGGCCCAGTCGGGCTTTCGTGTGACAATCATTGATGCACTGCCCCGCGCCAAGCGACAGCAAGCCGATTTTGACGGGCGCAGCTATGCGTTGGCGCTGGCCTCTACCCGGTTGCTTGATGGTATCGGCATTTGGGATGCAATCGCCGATGCGGCGCAGCCGATGCTGGAAATCAAGGTCACCGATGGGCGCGCTGGCGAAGGCCCCAGTCCATGGATGATGCATTTCGATCATGCCGAAATCGAAGAAGGGCCAATGGGCTATCTGGTCGAAGACCGGCATCTGCGTCGTGCATTCCTTGATGCGATGGCTGGCGATGACCGGATCACGCTCTACGATGCCGAAACGGTTGTGGCGCAAGCCGTCGAAGGCACGCAGGCAAGCGTCACGCTGCAATCGGGCAAAACCATCAGCGGGCAGATGATCGTGGGGTCGGATGGGCGGCAAAGCGAAACCGCCCAGCGCGCCGGGATCAAGCGGACCGGCTGGGGCTATGACCAAACTGCTGTCGTCTGCGCCGTCGAACACGCGCTGCCTCATAACGGGATTGCGCATCAGTTCTTCATGCCCGGCGGTCCGCTGGCCATTTTGCCGCTGACCGGAAACCGCAGTTCCATAGTCTGGAGCGAGCAGACAAGCCGAGCAGAAACACTGGCCGCCATGGACGATGCCGACTTCCTGACAGCCCTTCGGCCCGCTTTCGGCAGCTTTCTGGGCCAGATCAATCTGATCGGCAGCCGGTACACCTATCCGCTTGGGCTGACGCTGGCCAATCGTCTGATTGCCGACCGGCTTGCGCTGATCGGGGATGCCGCACATGGGGTTCATCCGATTGCGGGTCAGGGGCTGAATGCCGGGCTGCGTGACGTCGGAGCACTTGCCGAGGTTCTGTCTGACGCGCGCGCGCGGGGCGAGGATATTGGCAGCACACAGACACTGACCCGCTACCAGCAGTGGCGCAGGTTCGACACTGCGACACTGGCCATTGCCACCGATACGTTCAACCGACTGTTTTCAAACGATAACCCGCTATTGCGGACGATCAGGGATATCGGAATGGGCCTGGTGAACGCAGCCCCCGGCGCAAGGCGCGGTTTCATCCGCGAGGCCGCTGGGCTGACGGGTGACTTACCGCGGCTCATGCGCGGCTGAAACAGGAACCGCCCCAAGGCCTGGACCCTAGTCGAGCTTGCGTGCCTCATCCATCAGCATGACCGGAATGCCGTTGCGGATCGGAAACGCCACCCCGGCCGGTTTTGACACCAGTTCCTGTTTTTCGGGATCATACGTCAGTGTGGCCTGCGTCATGGGGCAGACAAGGGCCTCGAGCATTTTGGGGTCAAAATCCGGTTCACTCATTGCATCACCTCTTCGCCTGATCCACCGCGCAGCGCAAATTCAATCAGGGTCAACAGCGTCTCGCGGCGTGTCGACAGCGAATGCGCTTCCAGCAAGGCCTGTTTGTCCTCCGGCTCAAACGGGCAAAGCATCGACAGCGAGTTGATCAACAATTCATCCTCTGCGTCGCCCAGACTGTCCCAGTCGGTCGATAGCCCCTGCTCTTTCAGGAACCGACCAAGCGCCTTCATGAAGACGGGCCGATCAAAACCGGGGTCCTTCTCCACCGCGCCCAGATCACGTTCAAACCCGGTCCAGTTGACCTCGCAACGGCGGTAAGGGGTGAAACCTTCGATCTCTTTGACGATCCGAAAGCGTGACGCGCCAGACAGGGTGATCATATATCTGCCATCCTCCGTCTCGGAGAAGGCCGTCAGCTTGCCTGCGCAGCCGATGGTATGCAGCTTGCCGTTGCTGTCAGGCGCATCATAGGGCTGCACCATGCCGATCAGGCGCGACGATGTTTTCAGCACGTCATCCAACATTGCCAGATAGCGCGGTTCAAACAAATGCAGCGGCAGGCGCGCACGCGGCAAAAGCAGCGCACCGGGCAGCGGAAACACCGGGATCGTGTCTGGCAGGTCTGTTGATGATATCATGACCATTGAACTAGCCCGCAGGACAGGTCAGGCAAATATCATCGACGACAGCTTGCGACGTCCGTTCAAAACGATGGGATCTTTCGCTTCATGAGCATCAAATATAGTGAAAAGCTGGGTTTTGGCCGCCCCGTCATTCCAGTCTCGGTCACGGCGGAACAGCTCCAGCAGCATATCCACGGCCTCTTCGGCCTGCCCGTTGGCATGCAGGGCGGTGGCCAGATCAAAGCGGGCCTGATGATTGTCGGGCTCTGCCTCGACGGCGGCCTGCAATTCGGCAACCGGGCCGGCATTGGCGGCTTCGCGCGCCAGCATGATCTGGGCATGTGCGCTTTCCAGTGCCGGATCGGTTGAGATCTCTGCAGGGGCGCCGTTCAGGATCGCCTCGGCCTGATCAACATCATCCAGCGCCAGATAGGCACGAACAAGGCCCGCATAGGCCGGTGCGTTGGCAGGCTCTTCCTGCAGGATGGCGGCAAAGGTCTCGGCAGCATCTGCGGCGGCCCCTTCATCCAGCATCTGCTCGGCAGCCTCAATCGCGGCCTCCAGCCCTTCGGCTGCGGGGTCACCTGCCAGATCAGCGACCTTTTTGACAAATGCCTCGATTTCGGACGGCGGCAGCGCACCTTGGAACGCATCAACCGGGCGGCCCTGGTAGAAGGCATAGACAGTCGGTATCGACTGCACCTGTAACTGGGCGGCGTAGGCCTGATGGGCGTCCACGTCGATCTTGACCATCTTCACACGTCCGCCTGCCTTGGTCACCGCAGCCTCAAGCGCGGGCCCCAGTGTTTTGCAGGGGCCACACCACTGGGCCCAGAAATCCACAATAACCGGGACGGTCTGCGAGGCTTCGATCACATCCTGTGCAAAACTGGCGTCAGTTCCGTCTATCACAAGATCACCGGTTGGGGGCGTGGCTTCGCCAAGTTCAAGCATGGCAGGTCTCCTTGATAGCGTTTCGCTGTCTATATGTGTGCATTGGGTGCAAAGGCCAAGGGGAATTCGCGCTTTACCGGTTTGCAACGCGGCAGTAGCGTGGCCTGCATGGCAAAGACGATACTGGCATATGGGGATAGCAACACCCACGGCACACCGCCGATGACCGACCGTATGGTCTATGCGCGTTATGGCGCGGACGTCCGGTGGCCAACTCTTCTGGGGCGCTCGCTGCAGCCGGATTGGCAGGTGATCGAGGCCGGGCTGCCCGGGCGGACAGCTGCGCATGACTGCCCTGTGATGGGGACGCATCGGAATGGGCAAGTGGGTCTGCGGATTGCGCTGGAAAGCCACGGACCTATTGATTTGCTGACCATCATGCTGGGAACAAATGACAGCAAGACGTTCTTCGGTCTCAGCGCGGACGGGATCGCCGCAGGTCTGGCCAGTCTGCTCGCTATCGCGCAGTCCGATGAGTACCAGACACGGCATGGGGGGTTTGAGATTCTGCTGATTTGCCCGCCACCGGTCTTGGAACAAGGCCCCATATCAGCCGATTTTTTCGGGGCAAATGCCAAGACGGTTGCCTTGCCGGAATATTGCGCCAAGCTGGCCGCGGCGCGGGGCGTGCATTTTCTGGATGCAGGCAAGCATATCGCGTCCAGCCCTGTCGATGGGGTCCATTTTGATCCGGCGGGGCATCTGGCACTTGCGCAAGCCGTCGCAGCGCGGATCAAGAACCTATGATCCGGCCCACCCTCGCGGCACTCGCGGTTGTGATCAGGGATGATGCGGCGCTGCTGGTCAAGCGGCGCAAAGAACCGGACGCAGGCAAATGGGGATTTGCGGGCGGGCATGTAGAGCCGGGGGAAACAGCGCTGGCCGCCGCCGTGCGCGAATTGGGCGAAGAGACATCCGTGATGGCAAGGCCCATCCGGTACCTGACCAATCTTGATATCATCATTCGGAATAAAGACGGGGATTTGCAGCACCACTTCCTGCTGGCGGCCGTCTTATGCGCGTATGAACGCGGGGACCCTTATCCAGCCGATGACGTCAGTGATGCACGCTGGATCAAGATCAGCGATATCGCCGCGGTTGATACCAGCGCAGACGTGCAGCGGTTGATCAACCTGGCAACGTCGTAGGATGGATTTCAATCCATCCCATTATCAACAACCCCGACAATCGGACCTAGTTGAAACCCGATATCCGAACGACCCAAAGACGGCGCATGCAGTCGCGATACCTTGCCATCGAAATACAAGGCATTTGGCAACTTCAAATAATCGCGAAACACGGTGCCAAATTCGAAAAACGACACCGGGTCATTCGAAATGACAAAAACGGCCTGCGTGCCGTCGGCACTGGTTCCAACACCGTTGCGAATGAAACGGGACGTGCCATCCGGCAGAAACCGGGGATGCAGGGCGCCATCAATCACCAGCATCGGCCCTGACTGGGTGGCATCGCGGCATCGGGGCTGCAAATCGACATATTGCAGCGTCTCATAAACCTGCGCGGACCCGTCATTGACGCAGAAAATGCCATTTGGCAGCAATCCAAAATTGCCGGGCCCTTCGGTTGTGATCACACGCATCTTCTCGATGCCGTTTTCAACATAATGGCCGACCGGTGCGCGATCATCATGATACATCCCGGCATTCATGGCAAAGGACAGCATTTCCACATCCAGCGTCGCCTCAACCGCGCTGAAACTGCCCAGCACGGTTCCGTCCTCGTCCGCATGGAACAGGCGCAATGCTTCGCGCGCCGCGTCGACATGGCATGCAGTATAGCTCTTGCCTTCATGATCGAAATCGTCGCAGGTCACCGCCGCCGCTGGCGTTCCAAGCAACAGCAAAAACACAAGCCAGCGCATTAGTCTTCCAGATCCTGACGGACGTGATCATCCGACAGCAAGGCCCGGGTCGCATCCATCTGATCAAATGTTCCGTCGAGCTCGAACCGCAGCTCGGGCGCGAACTTCATTGATCCGCCTTTGACAACCAGATGCCGTATCTCGTGTTTGTTGCGGCGCAAGGCCGCCAGCGCGTCTTCCTTGCCCTGCCCACCCAGCGGCAGCACAAATGCGGTTGCAATGCGCAAGTCGGGGGTCATGCGCACTTCGCCAACGGTAATCGACATGCGCGCCAGATCATCATCATGTACGTCACCCCGCTGCAGGACCTCTGACAGGATGCGGCGAAATTGTTCCCCCACTCGCAACATTCGCTGCGTCGGAGCCTTGCCAT
Source organism: Yoonia sp. SS1-5 (assembly GCF_038443705.2). Taxonomy (NCBI): domain Bacteria; kingdom Pseudomonadati; phylum Pseudomonadota; class Alphaproteobacteria; order Rhodobacterales; family Paracoccaceae; genus Yoonia; species Yoonia rhodophyticola. Next base: position 2,158,931 of record NZ_CP151767.2, read on the forward strand.
CGCGATTTGATTGTTTAGCCATAGGGGTCATTTAAGCATTTGGATCCCCGATGCCAAGCAAGGCTTTGCACCGCGGGCGATCCGCCGCTAAGAACGTCGCGGCAATAAAAGGATAGCAGCCATGACATCACAACCGGGCATTGTCGTCACAGGCGGTTCAGGACGCATGGGCCAGATGCTGGTTGCGACCATTCTGGCCTCTGATAGCTGCAAACTGACCGCTGTCCTTGAACGACCCGGGCATGACTGGATCGGGCAGGATGTGGGCGTCATGATGGGCGGTCAGCCAGCCGGCGTTGTGGTCAGCGATGACCCGCTTGCAGCCTTTGCCAACGCGCAGGCCGTGATCGACTTTACCGCACCCGCAGCCACTGTCGCATTTGCAGGCCTTGCCGCGCAGGCAAAGGCCGTTCACGTCATCGGCACAACGGGGCTTTCTGCAGATGATATCGCCGCAATCGAAGCGGCCGCACATCACACGGTGATCGTGCGCGCGGGAAACATGTCGCTTGGGGTCAATCTATTGACCGAACTGACAAAGAAAGTCGCCGCAGCGCTTGACGCCGATTTTGATATCGAGGTGATCGAGGCGCATCATGGGCAAAAGGTCGATGCCCCGTCAGGAACCGCGTTGATGCTGGGCGAAGCTGCCGCGGAAGGGCGCGGTGTTTCGCTGGACGATGTGCGCGACAGCGGGCGCGACGGGATCACCGGCGCGCGAAAGCGTGGCGATATCGGTTTCACCGCCATCAGGGGGGGCGATATCGTGGGCGAACATGACGTCCTTTTTGCCGCCCCGGGCGAGCGGATCGTTTTGCGCCACATCGCGACGGACCGGGCGGTCTTTGCCCGCGGCGCTGTAAAGGCAGCCCTTTGGGGGCAATCAAAACTGCCCGGCGCCTATGATATGCTGGACGTTCTGGGCCTGTCGCAAAAGGAATAAGTGAACCAAACACCTCGTTCAGGCGTATTTATACCAACACGCAAGAAACAAAGAGGTGTTTGATGAAACGGTTCATCGCCGCACTTTCCATCGTTATAGCCGCAGCACCTGCCGGCGCTGATGCCTACGAAGCCATCAAGGATGAGGCGACATTCGTGTCGCTCGTCGACGGAAAACTCCTGCGAAACCGCCTTTATGGGGTGCGTTTGAACGTGCTTGATAACGGGCAGATAGAAGGGTCAGCCATCGGCTGGGACATCACCGGTACGTGGGACTGGCAGGACGGGTATTTCTGCCGCGAGATGAGCTGGGGCGGCGATCCGATCCCTTACAACTGTCAGCTGGTCGAATTCGATGGCGCCAACCTGCGCTTTACCGTCGATCAGGGTGCCGGGGATTCTGCATCTTTCAGCATCAATTAAATCTGCCACGCACCGTCAAAGCTTGCTAAGCTCTGCACTATGTGGCGGCTTTTTTTTGTATTTTTCCCGGCGATGGGACAGGCGTGTGAAACACCGATTTGTCCCGTGGCCGCGGACAGCATCTATTTCGCAAAGGTGATCACGTTCGAAGATCAGGCCAGCGGTTTTGGACCTGGCCGGCCCTTTGCAGATGTCATCTGGATGGATGGGATTGCCTTTGGTGAACATTTTGCAGGTCAGTCCATGGGTGCGGTCGGCAATTTTGATCGGGTCACCGGACAGGCGACGGGGCCCTTGACGCTCCGCCCCGGCGCGCCGGCGCAAAACCTGACCATCATCCGACTGCCACAAACCAACGTTCTTAGCGGGTATGGCCCCACCGGCTATCCGAACCATACGGCCACCGGCGAAGGCGCGATTGCGCTATTGTTTGATCACGACCAGCCCATCGTGGGCTTTGATCTGCGCGGGGGCGAAGGCGGGTTCGCTACACTTGGGTTCCTGACACGGGACGGGACCGTCATTGATACCCATATCGTTGGGCCATTGGCCGAGAAATCCTATGCCTTTGCCCGCCGTGACCAGCAGGCTGATATCGCGGGGCTGATCATTACCAACGAAGATCCCGACGGCATCGCACTGGATACCGTATCTTTTGAATCGGTTGATCAATCGAGCTAGGGGCAGGACCCGTCCGTGCCAGGCAAACGCTAGGGTCAGTACCCATTCATTCCATGTCGCCAGCGCAGATTTCACGAAATGTCAGTGGTTCGGGACGCGCCGGCCATAGTTGCTCTACGGACAAGCGGCCCGCGCCGCTGAGATGAAGTGAAATCCGCGCCCAAAGGGTTTGGCCGATTTTGCCCGTGAGCAGCGTTACATCCCCTTGCAATAGAACCACTATTACGGCGGGGCTGCGCCTCGTCACAACCAAAATCAGTCAAACTGGCGACATGGAATGAATGGGTCCGGACCCTAACCTGCTTCCGCAATCACCCGGTCAAACATGGCGCATACCTCGTTCAGGTCGCCGGTTCCACTTTGAATCGCGTTCATCATGTCTTCGATTTCCTGCGAAATCACCTGAACCCGATCTGCGTCGCGTTCACCGATGGTCCGCAGCGCGGTGACCATCTCGGCTGACCTGTCCTGAATGACGGTGGGCGAGCATGCCTGCTGCGCCTGTACGCCAGTTCCCAGACCCAGCGCCATCACGCAAATCATTGCACTTCTTTTCATTTTTTTATTCCTGCTCTTGTTGTGCGGGATGGCTAGAAATCGACGGCCAGCCCTTTTTTTTCCCAATCACCATATCGTACCGGTTCCGGCCCGTCGCGCCCACCCAGTTCAACTGGAAGCGCGGCGCTGGCGGCGGTTTTGCGCCGCTCCTCGGCCTCGGCCAATGCCCGTTTGGCAGCGTCGGGAATGTCGTTTTTCTCATCGCTCATCGCGGCTGTCCTTGTGCGCTTATGCCCTTGTGATATACGCCCGCCCCAGCCACGTTCAAGGGATAGCATCATGCGCACAACCGGCCTGCCCGCCCGCAAAGCGGCCCATTCCCTGCTGATGCAGATCACAACAGAAGGCCGGTTGATGGCCGAACTGATCACCGCCGGCGCCCTGTCTGATCTGGCACCTGAGGACCGCGCCCGCGCCCAGCGTCTGGCGGCAGACACATTGCGCGGGCTGGATCGGGCGGACCGGATGCTGAAACCCTACCTGAAAAAGGCCCCGCCACCCCATGTGATGAACGCGCTGCGGCTAGGCACGACCGAACTTTGCGCGGGTGAGGCCGCCCATGGCGTGGTGAATGCGATTGTGGAAATCGTCAGCCGCAACAAACGAACCCAATCCATGAAGGGCCTGACAAACGCCGTCCTGCGCAAAATCGCCGCCGAAGGACCCGAGGGTTGGAACGCCCGCGCCGTCCCCCTTCTGCCGGGTTGGCTGCGACAGCCCTTGGTCGCCGCCTGGGGACGACAGACGGTCAGCGCAATGGAGGCCGCCCATTTCGCCAGCGCGCCGCTTGATCTGACGGCCAAGGCTGACCCGGACGCCGTCGCAAAGGCAACCGGTGGGGTCGTGCTGCCAAACGGTTCGATCCGGGTTGCGGATGCAGGGCAGGTATCGGAATTGGCGGGCTATGCCGATGGGTCATGGTGGGTACAGGACGCAGCCGCCGCCATGCCCGTCAAAATGCTGGGCGATGTGGCCGGGTTGAATATCGTCGATCTCTGCGCCGCGCCGGGCGGGAAGACGATGCAACTTGCCGCAGGTGGGGCGCAGGTCACGGCTGTCGATCTGTCCAAGCGCCGGATGGCGCGGGTTGCCGAGAACCTGCAGCGCACAGGCCTGCAGGCAGAATTGGTCGTCGCCGATGCGCTGGCATTTGACAGCGGACAAAGGGATGTCGTTGTGCTGGACGCGCCTTGCTCTGCCACCGGCACGATCCGGCGGCATCCCGACCTGCCCTACGCCAAGGACGGCGCGGAATTCGGGGATCTGATGGCACTGCAGGAACAGATGATCGACCATGCGGTTGGGCTGATCAAACCGGGTGGGCGGCTGTTGTATTGCACCTGTTCACTGTTGCCCGACGAAGGCGAGGTTCAGGTTGAAGACGCGCTGGCGCGGCATGCTAACCTGACCGTCGAAAGGGACGCCATCACGGGGCCCGGTATCGCGCCCGACTGGGTGACCGACGACGGGGGCCTGCGGCTGCGCCCCGACTACTGGTCTGATCAGGGTGGCATGGATGGGTTCTATATCGCGGTGCTGCGAAAGGCCGCGTGACTTGGCAGCCGACCTTTCTTATGTTTCCGCACAGGCAGAACAGGCAAGGGTGTGACGGCAGTGGCGCAACCAAACACATGGCACGCCCGCAGGGTCAATTTCATGAACCGGTTTCATGCCCGGCGCGCCGCCCGCCGCAAGGTCGATACCGCTTTCGCCATCCCGCCAGAGCCGCGCACAATCGGGCGCGTCGCCCGCGGGCGCCAATTGGTCGACGGGAAATTTCTGTTCTCGGGTCTGCTGGTCGAAGAGCCGGGCAGATCCATCTGGGACGTGGCCCCGCACCGATCTGATATCGGCAGGGAAATCCAAGGCTGCACCTGGCTGGATGATCTTGCAGCGATCGGCACTGAACCTGCCCGCGCATTGGCCCAGAGTTGGGTTTTTGATTGGATCACCCGCTATGGCGATGGCCGGGATGCGGGCTGGACCCCTGATCTGACCGGTCGACGCCTGATGCGGTGGATCAATCATGGCCCGTTTATCCTGCGTCGGCAGGATGAGGCCCAGCGGAAACGCTTTTTCACCAGCCTTGGTCAGCAAAGCCTTTTTCTGGCGCGCAGATGGCACACCGCCCCCGAGGGGCTGCCACGGCTCGAAGCGCAGGCCGGGGCTATTCACGCGGCATTGTTGCTCAACGGTATGGACGAACATGCCGACCGCCCCCTGGCTGCGATGCAACGGGATTGCGACATTCTGGTTGATGCGGATGGGGCCATTGCGAACCGCAATCCCGAAGACTTGCTGCAGCTATTCAGCCTTTTGGTCTGGACGACCCAGTCACTGGAACTGACCAGTCGCGCCGTGCCGGACATATTGACCGGCGCGATTGATCGGATTGCGCCAACCTTGCGCGCGCTGCGCCATACCGATGGCGGGCTCGCACGGTTTCATGGTGGTGGACGTGGGCCCGAAGGGCGGCTTGACGCCGCGCTGATGGCATCCAAAGCACGCCCGCTGGACAAGACCAAGCGACATATGGGGTATCTGCGGCTGGCCTTTGGACGGACAAGTCTGCTCGTTGATGCCGCCCAACCACCAACGGGACAGGCATCGGCCAATGCGCATGCAAGCACATTGGCGCTGGAACTGACATCGGGTCGCAGGCCCGTTATCGTCAATTGTGGGCCGGGCGCACTGTTTGGCGGGGATTGGCAACGCGCCAGCCGCGCAACGCCAAGCCACTCGACACTTGGGATCGACGGGGCGTCATCATCGGATTTGCAGGTCCAGCTTGGCGGTGCGGCCGGCACAGAACTGCTGGCCAAGGTACCTGCAAATGTCACGTGCGAATTTCCCAACGGCCACCGGCAACGGCGGGTGGAGTTGTCGCATGACGGGTATGTCCAGACCCACGGCATGTCCCATGGACGCATGCTGGATCTGTCATTCGACGGGCGCAAACTGCAGGGCGAAGATATTCTTGCCGCACTGGACGAGGTCGACAAGGCCCGGTTCGACGATGTGCTGGGCCGGTCAGGCGGGGAAGGGATCGCATTCTCGCTGCGGTTTCACCTGCATCCGGATGTCGCGCCCACATTTGACGCGGCCCGCCAAGAGATCGCCATTACCCTGCCGTCAGGCGAAGAATGGAGCTTTCATCACGATCAGACCGCAAAACTGGCCCTCGCGCCGTCGGTTTATCTGGAAAATGGCAGATTAAAGCCGCGACAGACGCAACAGGTGGTTTTATCCGGGCGCGCTTTGTCCTATGCGACGTCCGTCCGGTGGTCATTTACCAAGGTTCGCGACGCCTCTGACGGTGGTCGGGACCTTCTGCAAGAGGATCTGCTGGACGCGATTGACTGACCTCTTTGGGGAGATGGAATGACCAACCTCGCACCACTGCGCCGCGCGCTACTTTCTGTGTCTGACAAAACGGGGCTGGTTGATCTGGCCCGCGCCCTCGCGGAACGCGGGGTGGAATTGCTGTCCACCGGCGGATCGGCGCAGGCGCTGCGCGATGCTGGTCTGGATGTGCGCGACGTTGCTGACGTCACCGGATTTCCCGAAATGATGGACGGGCGGGTCAAGACGCTGCACCCGGTGGTCCATGGTGGCTTGCTTGCCCGCCGGGATATTGCCGCACATCGCGACGCAATGGCGGAACATGACATTGGCCCCATCGACCTGCTGGTCGTCAATCTTTACCCGTTCGAGGAAACCGTCGCCAAGGGCGGCACATTCGATGCATGTATCGAGAATATTGATATCGGCGGGCCTGCGATGATCCGCTCTGCGGCGAAAAACCACGCCTTTGTGACGGTTGTCACCGATGTGGAAGACTATGGCGATGTGATCGCATCGCTTGATGCAAATGACGGGCAAACAACCCTGGCGCTGCGGCAGCGTCTTGCCCAGACAGCCTATGCCCGCACAGCCGCCTATGACACAGCCGTCAGCACATGGATGGCAGGCGCAGTTGGGGCTGATACCCCGCGCCGCCGGTCATTCAGCGCGACATTCAAGCAAACCATGCGCTACGGCGAAAACAGCCATCAACGCGCAGCATTCTACACCGATGGAACCGGACGGCGCGGCGTTGCAACCGCCATTCAGCATCAGGGCAAAGAGCTGTCTTACAACAACATCAACGACACAGATGCCGCATTCGAGCTGGTCGCGGAATTCGACCCGGTGGACGGACCGGCCGTTGCAATCATCAAACACGCCAACCCTTGTGGGGTGGCACGCGGCGCCACATTGACCGAGGCGTACCGCAATGCGTTTGATTGTGATCGCACCAGTGCCTTTGGCGGCATCGTGGCGCTGAACCAGCCGCTGGACGAGGACACCGCCAAGGCCATTGTCGAGATCTTTACCGAGGTCGTGATCGCGCCGGGCGCATCGGCCGAGGCCCGTGCCGTCTTTGCGGCAAAAAAGAACCTGCGATTGCTGACCACTGATGGGCTGCCGGACCCAAGCGCGCCCGCCACGACCTATCGGCAGGTGGCCGGGGGTGTGCTGGTTCAGGACAAGGACACCGGATATGTGGGCATGAACGACCTGCGGGTTGTGACAAAGAAGACGCCCACCAACGCACAGATGGCCGATCTACTTTTCGCATGGAAAGTGGCCAAACACGTCAAATCCAACGCCATCGTCTACGTCAAGGACAAGGCAACCGTCGGGGTGGGTGCCGGGCAGATGTCGCGCCTGGACAGTGCCTTGATCGCCGCCAAAAAGGCAGAGCGTATGGCAGAGGCAATGGGGTTGCCCCAACCGCTGACGATCGGATCGGCCGTCGCCTCGGACGCGTTCTTTCCCTTTGCCGATGGATTGATGGAGGCCGCCGCAGCCGGTGCAACCTGCGTCATTCAACCTGGCGGCTCGATGCGTGATGACGAAGTCATCGCCGCCGCAGATGAGGCCGGCATCGCCATGGTCTTTACCGGCATGCGCCATTTCAAGCACTAGGTCGGCTGGCCAAGGCCGCCCCGACCCCGCAAAGATAGGAGATCATTCTTGCGTCTGACGTTCTGGACTGCCTTCTGGGTCTTCATGCTTGACCAGATTACCAAATATTATGTCGTTCACTGGCTGGGGCTGATCAACGATGCCGACGGCCGGATCGAGGTGCTTCCGCCTTTTCTGGAATTCCGGATGGCGTGGAACCGGGGGGTCAATTTCGGGCTGTTTTCGGATTTCGACATGCGCTGGGTTCTGATCGGCGTGGCCTTTGCGATCACATTGGGGGTGCTGTGGTGGCTGCAGCGAACCGGCGGCACCAAATGGGTATATATCGCGGCCGGCTTTCTGGTTGGCGGGGCCATGGGCAACGTCATCGACCGGCTGCTTTACGGGGCAGTTGCGGATTTTTTGAACATGTCCTGCTGCGGGATCAACAACCCTTATGCGTTCAACGTCGCCGATATCGCGATCTTTATCGGTGCGATTGGGCTGGCCTTTCTGGCTGATGACGGAAAAGGGAAAAGCACCCGCAAGAAGAGCGCGTGACCTCCCCGCACCTATCGGCTAAAGAAACAGGACGAGTTTTGAAGGAACTGCCTTGATGCGTGCGATCATTGTGTTTGGTCTGGCTTTAAGCCTGCTGGGAGCATGTGGAAATACGGACCGGCCATTGCGCGACCTGCAGGCGGCTGGCGGCGGCCCCGATGAATTTGCGGTGATCCCGCAGCGCCCGCTGGCCATTCCGACCACCGCCGCGCTGCCGCAGCCAACACCGGGCGGGACCAACCGGGCAGACCCGACACCCAAGGCAGATGCGATTGCAGCACTTGGCGGCGCTGCCAGCTTGCAGATTGCGGGCGGCGTTCCGGTGCAGGATCAAGGGCTGATCGCGCATACCAGCCGCTACGGGGTCGAACCGGGTATCCGTGCGACACTTGCCGCCGCGGACGAGGCCCGGTTGAACCGCAGACGGGCCACCAATGTATTCAACCCGCTGGGACGCGACCGCTATTTCGCGGCTTATGCAGGGCAGGTATTGGATGCCCCGGCCGAATTGGCCCGGTTGCGCGCGGCCGGTGTTGCGGTGTCGCAGGGACCAACCCCGCAGTAACGAAACTCACATCCACGTAAGTGCGGTTGAACCCGGGTCTTTCGGACGTAGGTTGATACCCAACGCAACCGGGAAAGAGCCTTCATGAAACGACTTCTTGCCGCGCTGGCCATTACGTTTACCCCCCTGAGCCTCTGGGCCGAGGATGTCACGACCTTCACCCTTGATAACGGGATGGAAGTTGTGGTGATCGAGGATCATCGCGCACCCGTCGTGGTGCATATGGTGTGGTATCGGGTGGGATCCGCGGATGAACCGGTTGGCGCCTCCGGCGTGGCGCATTTTCTGGAACATCTGTTGTTCAAACAAACCGACATTCTGGAGGCGGGCGAGTTTTCGGCCACGGTCGCGGCCAATGGCGGCAGCGACAACGCCTTCACCAGCTACGACTACACCGCGTATTTCCAGCGCATCGCCGCAGACCGGCTTGAACTGATGATGCAGATGGAAAGCAACCGGATGAACAATCTGGCGATTACGGCCGATGATATCGAAACCGAACGCAACGTGGTTCTGGAAGAACGCAACCAACGCACTGAAAACAACCCAAACGCACTGGCCCGCGAACAATTCCGCGCGGCGCTTTATCAAAACCACCGCTACGGCGTCCCCATCATCGGATGGAAGCATGAAATGGAGCAGCTGGCGCTAGAGGACGCGCTGGACTTTTACGATCTCTATTATTCGCCAAACAATGCGATCCTTGTGGTTGCGGGCGATGTCGAACCCGACGACGTCAAAGCACTTGCCGAAAAATATTACGGCCCAATCCCGGCAGAACCACAATTGCCCGAGCGCGTGCGCCCCGAAGAACCGCCGCAACGGGCCGAACGTCGGATCACATATGTCGACCCGCGGGTCAGCAACCCCTATGTCACGCGCAGCTATCTGGCACCCGAACGGGACCCCGGCGCGCAGGAAGACGCCGCAGCGCTGGTTTATCTGGCAGAGTTGCTGGGTGGGTCACCCTTTACCTCTGATCTGGGGCGGGCCTTGCAGTTCGACACGCAGACGGCTGTCTATACAAACGCCTCCTATGATGGCAGTTCGCTTGATGACACGTCCTTTTCGGTTGCCGTTGTACCTGCTGCGGGGGTCTCCCTATCCGCGGCCGAGGCGGCAATGGATCAGGTCATCGCCGACTTTATTGCAAACCCTATTGATCCGACCCGGTTGGAATCAATCCGGATGCAGTTGCGCGCCTCCGAGGTTTACGCGCTGGACAATGTGCAGGGTCTGGCGCGGCGCTATGGCACCGCATTGACGCAAAGCCTGACAGTCGAAGACGTGCAGGCCTGGCCGGATATCCTGCAGGCGGTCACCGAAGACGACATCAAGGCCGTTGCGCGCAAAGTATTCAACCGTGACCAGTCGGTAACCGGCTGGGTTGTCGCCACGCAGGAGGACGCATCATGATGCGACGTTTTCTGACCATCCTTTGCCTGACATTCACCGCGACCGCGGCCTTTGCAGAAATCGACATCAAGGAAGTCACCTCGCCCGGTGGCATCGACGCCTGGGTCGTTGAGGAACCCAGTATCCCGTTTGTGTCCATCGAAATCCGTTTTCGCGGCAGCGCATCGCTTGATCTGCCGGGCAAACGGGGTGCGACGAACCTGATGACCGGTCTGATCGAGGAAGGATCCGGCGACATGACCGCGCAGGAATTCCAGACCGCGCGCGAGGCATTGGCCGCGCGGTTCAGCTTCCGCGCGTTTGATGATACTTTGTCGATCTCGGCACGGTTCCTGACCGAAAATCAGGACGATGCGCTTGCCCTGCTGCGCCAGGCGCTGACAGCGCCCACATTCGAGCAGGACGCGCTGGACCGGGTCCGCGCGCAGGTGATCAGCGGCATCGCAAGTGACGAAAAGGACCCCAATGACATTGCAAACGCGGCTTTTGACGCGGCCGCATTTGGCGATCACCCCTATGGCAGCAGCCTCAACGGGACAGTTGACAGTGTAAACGCGCTGACGACAGAGGATATGTTCGTCGCGCATCGCAACGCGCTAACCCGCGACAGGCTGTTCGTATCCGTCGTTGGCGATGTCACCGCCGCCGAGGTGGGGCCGATGCTTGATGATCTGCTGGGCGCGTTACCGGCAACGGGCCCGGACCTGCCACCCGATGTCGATTTCGGCCTGTCCGGTGGCGTGACCGTCATCGACTACGACACCCCCCAATCTGTGGCCCTGTTTGGGCAGAAAGGTCTGAAACGCGATGATGAAGACTTTTTCGCGGCCTACATCCTCAATCAGGTGCTTGGGGCCGGCGGGTTCGAGTCGCGGCTGATGAACGAAGTCCGCGAAAAGCGTGGCCTGACCTATGGCATCCGCACGTTTCTTGTCCCGAAATTTCATACAGAGATGCTTTTGGGCTCGGTCGCCTCCTCGAACGCCACAATTGCCGAGGCGATTGAGGTAACCCGGGCGGAATGGGCGCGCATGGCAGAGAATGGCCTGACAGCCGAGGAACTGGCGACGGCCAAGACTTTTCTGACCGGCGAATACCCGTTGCGATTTGACGGCAATAGCGAGATTGCAGAGATCATGGTTGGCATGCAGATGATCGGATTGCCGCCTGAATATGTGGTGAACCGGAATGATTATGTCGAGGCGGTCACCCTGGATGATGTGAACCGGGTTGCGGCCGCGCTTTTGCAGCCGGATGACCTTCATTTCGTTGTGGTCGGCAAACCCGAAGGGTTGGACAGCACACAATAAGCCTCAGACTGTGGCCTCTTGGGCGGGCGACATGCCCGCCTTCAAGTCCCTGTCACGCTGCCCACGATCCCACGCCAGCACCGCCTGCACGGTTTGTGCCAGCGGGCGGGTCCACAGCCCGGCCTGTTGCGCCTTGGTGGTGGATACATTCAGCATATGCGCCAGCGCCGGTGCGTCCGGCACAATGAATGGCAGATCGGTCCAATGCCGCATCCCGGCATTCGTAAAGACGGCAAGCGGCTTGTATTGAATATCAACCGCTCGGCCAGTCGCAGCGCAGATGGTTTCCAACATCTTTTGCATGGTCATCGGCTGGCCTGTCAGGTGAAAGGCGCCGGTTTGCCCCTGTTCGGCAAGCCGGACCAGAAACGCACCGGCATCATTCACGTCGATCAATTGGATATCCCGATCCGGGGGGCCGGGCACGGCAAGCGGCCCGTCCTGATCACACCGCCTGACCCACCAGGTAAATCGGTCGGTGTAATCCTCTGGCCCGACGATCAACCCCAAACGGATCAATGCACAATTCCCCTCACTCCCCTCCTCCGCCGCAATCTCGCAAGACCGTTTGAGCCGCCCGTAGGACGCCCCATAGGGATCAGCGACGCAGCGCAAGGCAGGCTCAACCGCTGCGGCGAGGTCCAGATCATCCTGCGTTGCGGCGGATGCCGTTGCGGTTTCGTCAAACTGCGCAACCGACATATCATCATAAACCGAGATGGATGAGACAAAGACATATCGCACCGGTCCGGTCGCTTGCAGCAGCCGGGCAACCATATCAGGCGCATAGCCGCAGGTGTCGATCACGGCATCGAATTGGCCCCTAAGGTCCGGCACATCGCTTGTGCGGTCTGCGATCAGGGCTTGCGCACTGGTGGCCACATTCCGCCCGCTGCGCGTCATCACGGTCACCTGATGACCGCCAGCCACAGCGGCCCGCGCGGTTGCGCTACCCAGAAACCCGGTGCCGCCAACAATGAGTATCCGCATATTGTTCTCCCTATCTATGTAAGTATGTACTTACATAGATAGGCAGTCAAACTCGTTTTCCTGCTCGCAGAATCGCGGATTGTCATGCTATAACTTGTGGCATGATCACAGCTGACCCCCAGATAAAGCCTCGCCCCCTCATCCGGCAACTGGATGAGGCTGCCATAAACCGGATCGCCGCGGGCGAGGTATTGGAACGCCCGGCCTCTGCCGTCAAAGAGCTGGTCGAGAATGCCATTGATGCCGGCGCCACCCGGATCGAGGTTGTGATCGCCGATGGGGGCAAGACGCTGATCCGGGTCACTGATGATGGTTGCGGCATTTCGGCAGAGGATCTGCCATTGGCGCTATCCCGACATGCGACGTCGAAAATTGATGGCTCTGACCTGCTGAATATCAATTCCTTCGGGTTCCGGGGCGAGGCATTGCCATCGCTAGGGGCCGTTGGGCGGTTGCGCATCACCAGCCGGGTCAGTGGGGCGGATGCGGCCTGCATCAATGTTGCTGGCGGACAGGTCAGCGCGGTCAAGCCTGCGGCACTGACAACCGGCACCGTGGTTGAATTGCGCGATATCTTCTATGCCACACCCGCCCGTTTGAAATTCCTGCGCACGGATCGGGCCGAGGCACAGGCAATCGGCGACGTGGTCAAGCGCCTTGCCATGGCCGAGCCATTTATCAGCTTTATCTTGCGCGATGCGACAGGGGGTGACAGCCGAGTAGTCTTTCGGACCGACGCCGAAACAGGGGATTTGTTTGACGCGCTGCACGGTCGCCTTCGGCGGGTTCTGGGCAAGGATTTCGCGGAAAACGCGCTTGCCATTGATATGGAACGCGATGGATTTCACCTGACAGGATATGCAGCACTGCCCACATATTCGCGCGGCGCTGCCATCGCCCAGTTTCTATTCGTCAATGGCCGACCGGTCAGGGACAAGATGCTGCTGGGGGCCTTGCGGGCGGCTTATATGGATGTTCTGTCGCGGGACCGGCATCCGGTGGCCGCACTCTTCGTCACCTGCGATCCCACACTTGTTGATGTCAACGTACACCCGGCCAAGGCCGAGGTTCGGTTTAGGGAACCCGGGGTTGTTCGGGGTCTGATCGTGTCCGGCCTGCGCCATGCGCTGGCGGATGCCGGGCATCGGGCCTCAACAACTGTGGCCACAGCGACCCTGGGCGCAATGACGCCAGAGACTACGACACCGCGCAACTATCAGATGGAGCGGCCCAGCTTCAGCGCAATGTCAATGACGTTCCAGGCACAGGCCCCCGGTTTCGCCGAGGTCCCATCAGCCAGAATAGAGCCAGAGGCACCCGCCCCAACCAATCATCTGCCGCTTGGGGCCGCCCGCGCGCAGGTGCATGAGAACTATATCATCGCACAGACCGAAACCGGGATCGTGATTGTCGATCAGCACGCCGCACATGAACGGCTGGTCTATGAAAAGCTGAAACAGCAAATGACCGAAAACGGCGTTGCGGCCCAGGCGTTGCTGATCCCCGAAATCGTCGAACTATCGGCCACTGAAATTGCTCAACTGATGGAGATTGCAGACGACCTTGGGCGCTTGGGACTGACGCTGGAACCTTTTGGCGGAACAGCCATCGCTGTCCGCGAGACCCCCGCCATTCTGGGCGAGGTGAATGCCGCAAATATGTTGCGCGATATTCTGGACGAATTGGCCGATCAGGGGCACAGCGCCAGCCTGCAATCCAAGATCGAGGCGATCCTCAGCCGCGTGTCCTGCCATGGGTCCATTCGGTCAGGCCGCCGGATGCAGGGGGACGAGATGAATGCACTTTTGCGCGAGATGGAGGCGACGCCGCTATCGGGCCAGTGCAACCATGGCCGCCCAACCTATGTCGAACTCAAGCTGGCTGATATCGAGCGGCTGTTTGGCCGCACATGATCCAGATTGGCGAACAAAGCTTTGCGCTTGATGATCCCATGGTGATCGCGGCGTTGATCGGGGCAGTTTGCGTGCTGTTGATCTTGGTGCTGCTGATCATGACGGTCCGCCGTGCGGGCCGGTCTACAGATGCCGTGCAATATGTTGCCGGGCAGGTCGGACGCCTTGCACAGGATGTTCAGGCCCTTGGACAAGGACAACACCAGCTTGCCGGCAACATCCAGACCGTCAGCGACGCGCAAGCCAACGCGCAAATCCATGTGGTGCAGACGATGGAAACGCGACTGGCAGCAGTACAGGCGCAAATGGCGGAAAAACTGGCTGATAATGCGCTGCGGTCCGCCCGGTCACTGTCCGAGATGCAGGAACGGATGAAGGATACGCTGACTGGCTCCTCTGAAAAGACCACCAAAAGCCTGACTGCGTTGCAGGAACGCCTGGCCACGATCGACAAGGCGCAAACCAATATCGAAAAGCTGTCGGGTGATGTGCTGTCGCTGCAGGATATCTTGTCGAACAAGCAAACGCGGGGCGCATTTGGGGAAATCCAGTTGCAGGATATCGTGTCCAAGGCACTGCCGGCAGACAGCTTTACCTGGCAGGCAACGCTGTCGAACAACAAGCGGGCTGATTGCCTCATCCATTTGCCAAACCCGCCCGGACCCATTGTGATTGACGCCAAATTCCCGCTTGAGGCCTACGAGGCGCTTGTCACTGCAGACAGCAAAGCCGACAAGGACCGGGCCGCCACAGCGCTGGGTCAGGCTGTCCGCACCCATATCAAGAAGATTTCCGAAAGCTACCTGATCGAAGGTGAAACGGCGGATGGGGCATTGATGTTCCTACCGTCCGAGGCTGTCTATGCAGAACTACACAGCCGCCTGGCGCACATCGTCAGGGAAGGGTTTGCGGCCCGTGTCTGGATCGTGTCGCCCACCACCTGCATGGCCACGCTCAACACAATGCGGGCGATCCTGAAAGATGCCCGCATGCGTGAACAGACCGGCGCCATCCGCAAGGAACTGGCCCTGCTGGGCGGTGATGTGGACCGGTTGGTGACGCGGGTCGGCAATCTTGACCGGCATTTTGGACAGGCCGCCAAGGATATCGAGGATATCAAGATATCAGCTGAAAAGGCAGGCAAACGGGCGCATCGTCTTGATCAGTTCGACTTTGAAGAACTCGCCGCGGACGAGCCTGCCAAGGTGGTCCCACTGTCACAGCCCCGCAATTCGCAAAGCTAATCTGGCCCGGGTTATTGCGCCCCCCCCGGGGTGAGCCAAAGAAAAGGCCCCGACGCATGCGCCGGGGCCTTTGAATGCATTTCGGAAGGTTGCGATTACTCGGCAGCTTCTTCCTTGGCGATTTCCTTGCCGGTCTCCTGATCAACCATTTTCATGGCCAAACGGACCTTGCCGCGATCGTCAAAGCCCAGCAGTTTGACCCAGACTTCCTGACCTTCTTTGAGGACATCGGAAGGATGGTTCAGGCGGCGGTTTTCAATTTGGGACACGTGGACCAACCCGTCGCGCTTGCCAAAGAAGTTCACGAATGCCCCAAAGTCGACCAGCTTCACAACTGTGCCTTTGTAGATCACGCCTTCTTCGGGCTCGGCCACGATGGAATGGATCATGTCATAGGCTTTCTTGATCGCTTCGGCATCGTTAGAGGCCAGTTTGATCACGCCGTCATCATTGATGTCGACCTTGGCACCTGATGTTTCCACGATTTCGCGGATGACCTTACCACCGGACCCAATGACTTCCCGGATCTTGTCGGTCGGGATTTGCATCGTTTCGATCTTGGGCGCGTGGACACTGAATTCCTGTGCGCCAGTCAGGGCTTTGCCCATCTCGCCGAGGATATGCAGACGGCCAGCCTTGGCCTGATCCAATGCTTTGGACATGATCTCGGGCGTGATGCCTGCGATCTTGATGTCCATCTGCAAGGACGTAATACCATTTTCGGTACCCGCGACTTTGAAATCCATGTCGCCAAGGTGATCCTCATCACCCAGAATGTCAGACAGGATCGCGTAGTCGCCATCATCTTCCATCACAAGACCCATGGCCACACCAGCAACCGGGGCTTTCAACGGCACACCGGCATCCATCATGGACAAGGACCCACCGCAGACAGACGCCATTGAAGACGAGCCGTTTGATTCAGTGATCTCGGACACAACGCGGATGGTGTAGGGGAAGTCCGTTGCTGCTGGCAAAACCGCTTGCAGCGCACGCCAGGCCAATTTACCGTGACCAATCTCACGACGGCCAGGGCCGGATACACGACCAACTTCACCCACAGAATATGGCGGGAAGTTATAATGCAGCATGAAGTTTGACTTATACATGCCGGTCAGCGCGTCGATCATCTGCTCATCGTCGCCGGTGCCCAATGTGGTCACAACCAGACCTTGGGTTTCACCGCGTGTGAACAGGGCGGAACCGTGGGTTCGTGGCAAGATGCCAGTCTCAGAGACGATAGGGCGAATAGTGTCGAGCGCACGCCCGTCAATCCGCTTGCCGTTCTTAACCACATCGCCGCGCAGCACTGCTGATTCCAGCTTTTTCAAAGCGGCACCAAGGTTGCCGTCTTCCTGCTGTTCTTCGGTCAGGGCCTCAACAATGGCGGCCTTGGCGTCAGCGACTGCGGCAGTACGTTCCTGCTTGTCGGTGATCGCGTAAGCTGCACGCATTTTGTCCTCGCCGGCGGCTTTCACAGCGGCTGACAGCTCGGAATAATCAACAGGCTGGAAGTCAAATGGCTCTTTCGCGCATTCCTCGGCCAGATCAATGATCAGGTCGATGACCGGCTGAATGGCATCATGGGCGAATGTCACCGCGCCGAGCATTTCTTCCTCGGTCAGCTCATAAGCTTCTGATTCCACCATCATCACGGCGTCTTTGGTGCCGGCGACAACAAGGTCCAAACGCTGCTCTGGGTTCAGGCGCAGGTTATGCATGTCGTCGATTTCCGGGTTCAGCACATAGTCGCCATCGACAAAGCCGACGCGGCAGGCCGCAATCGGACCCATGAATGGGGCGCCAGAAATGGTCAGAGCTGCAGACGCCGCGATCATCGCGACCATATCAGGATCGTTGACCAGATCGTGGGACAGAACCGTACACATCACCAGCACTTCATTTTTGAAGCCGGGGACGAACAGGGGGCGGATCGGACGGTCAATCAGGCGCGCCGTTAGCGTCTCTTTTTCAGTTGGACGCGCTTCGCGCTTGAAAAAGCCGCCTGGGACTTTCCCGGCAGCATAGTATTTCTCTTGGTAGTGGACGGTCAGCGGAAAGAAGTCCTGACCGGGTTTCTGGGCGCGTGCGAATGTCACGTTGGCCATGACGCTGGTTTCGCCCAGCGTTGCGATGACAGAGCCATCGGCTTGGCGGGCAACCTTGCCCGTTTCCAGTGTGAGCGTTTCTTCGCCCCACTGCATCGATTTTTTCACTTCGTTGAACATCTATGTTTTCCTAGTTGGCCGTGCTGGCCTTTTGCGTAGGGGGCGTATTCCCCCTCATTCCGGTATCTTCTTTGTCAGGCGCTGGAATGCGGGCGCCGGCTTCTCAAGATTTGCGGGCAATATCTTAGATTTGTGGTTTTGGAAAGAGGCCAGCGCGGGTCATCTTTTGGTCGTGGCACCCGTCAAACTGCGAACGAGAACGCCTGGTCTTCACGATGTTGCGTGGCGTGCCGTAGGACGACGTCCCAATCCATGTTCGGGGCAGCCATCGTTCCGACAAATAGAATGGTTGCTGCGCCGATCTCGTGCGCAGAACATGATCAGGGAAATCCACAAAAGTCTGTCAAAGTGACAGATCCGCAACCGACCAGCAGACATTACGCGGCAAAGTCAGAAGCGATTTGCGAATATATGCTGCAGATCAGCTATCAAGAAGATCTTATCGCGTGTGCGCTGGCATCCTTCGATCTACGTGATGTCAGGACCCAGGTGAGAGGACTGGTTCAGCCACCACGCAATGGCAGCGCGACTTATCCACTTGCAACCGTTGCGGGTTGAAATTCATGCGGGTGCTGGCAGTGCCGCGTCCGTCGCAGCACAACGCAGCCTCTACAAACGCCAATCTTGATCTTATACGGCGGTCTTGAACGGCGCCGCGTGTAAGTCGAGACTGTCGTGATCCCCAAACCGGGCCAGATCATGCCCTATTTCGATGTCGAATTCATCGATCTGTTCGGTCATCCGGGTCACATTCTGGGTCAGCAGGCGATTGGCCGCAGTAACATCTTCCACCATGCCCGCGTTTTGCTGCGTGACGGCGTCAAGCTGGCTCACGCTGGTATTCACCTCTGACAGCGCCGTCGACTGCTCGGAAGAGCTGGCCGCAATGCCACTGACACTGTCGGTAATCGTGCCAACGCTTGCGATGATCTTTTTCAGCTCTTCGCCCGCGCCATTCACAAGCGCGACGCCGCCTGCGACATGTGCCGCACTTTGCGATATCAGATTCTTGATTTCGCCTGCCGCCTCTTGCGACCTATGCGCCAATCCGCGCACCTCTGATGCAACAACAGCAAACCCGCGTCCTGCATCACCGGCGCGCGCCGCCTCAACCCCGGCATTCAAAGCAAGCAGATTTGTCTGGAAGGAAATATCGTCGATAACGGAAATGATCTTTGATATCTCTGCAGATGATTTTTCGATCTGATCCATCGCCTTGATGGATTTACCGACAACTTCTTCGCTACTTTCTGCAGATACCTTTGTTTCGGCGGCCATGCGCTCTGCCTGCGCCGCACCCTCGGCAGAGGATTTCACCGTGACGGTCAATTCCTCAAGTGCAGCGGCTGTTTCTTCCAGCGTCGCGGCCTGCCCCGCTGTCCGGCTGGACAATTCATCAGAGGATTGGCTGACCTGCGCAATAATTTTTGTAACGTCTGATGACACGGCGGCCATCGTCCGGATCGTCCCACTGAGCCTGTCCGCCGCCCCATTGAACGACCGGTTGATGGCATCAATATCGGGGATACCACAATCCGCAAGCCGATGGTTCAGTTTACCGTCGCGCAGCGCATCAAGCCCGCTGCCGACCCGTTCAACCGCCTCTCGGCGGTCGGTGATATCAACCGCAAGTTTAAGGACACGCAGCACCTTGCCATCGGCATCCAGAATTGGGCCGTAAGACCCCTGAATCCAGATCACATCACCATTTTTCTTGATGCGCGGATACTGATCGGTAAAGAACTCCCCCGCGCTTAGTCTGTGCCAGAAATCCTTGTACGCCTCGGTATCAACCGTATCGGCGCCTACAAACATCGCGTGATGACGACCCGCGATCTCATCCAGCGAATATCCGAACGCATCCAGAAAATTGTCATTTGCGGTAATGATTGTGCCATCCGTCTCGAATTGGATGACGGCCTGCGTCCGATACAACATCTCCTCCAACGGAGATCGGGCATTTGGGTCGTTATGTCGGCTGGATTTCTTTCCCGAAAAAAACATGCTTTCTGCGCCCGCTATTGTGCTTCCAACGCGGTTCTAGGCCAAGTTCCTTGATATTCTATTGATACCCACCGCCGCGATCGCCTGGCACATGTTCAAAAAAAACACCCATGCCGCATGGCATGAGTGTTTTCGATGCACACCGTCACAATGGCGGCGCGTATGTCGTTATGTGAGTTAGCGGCGCAATCCAAGGCGTTTGATCAGGTCCTGATAACGGGCCTCATCCTTGGCGCGGGTGTAGTCCAGCAGTTTGCGGCGCTGTGCCACCATCTTCAACAGACCACGGCGACCGTGGTTGTCTTTCTTATGGGTCTTGAAATGCTCTGTCAGCGTCGCGATGCGCGAGGACAGGATTGCAACCTGTACTTCGGGGGAGCCGGTATCACCATCCTTGGTGCCGTATTCCTTGATCACGCGTGCTTTTTCTTCAGCAGTAATCGACATCGGGGTCTCCTTCGTGGTTTGTGTGGATGGCGCAGGCCGGGATGTCGTCCAGCAAGGCCCATGGAGGGTCTGGCAGATCAGATTCTCTGCGCAGTGGGCTGCGTTTAATAGCGACCGCCAAAAAAGAAAAGCCTTATGATGCGTTCAGGCTGATTTTCGTAAGATCAAGTTCCGTGAGATTGGCAAATGTGGCGACAGGCTCACCATCTGCCAACAGCACCAGACCTGCATCGGACAATGCGGTTGTGAGGCTGGGTGGTCTGTCCCCCTCATAGTCGACTTCGATACTGTCCTGTTGCGGGTCAAAATCCGCAACCATCGCATCTGCACCAGCGAGAAAGTCGAAATGATCCGCGCCACTGCCCCCATGATAGTGATCGCCGATGCCACCAATCAGAATGTCATCGCCTGCCGCGCCATTCAGAAAATCAACATCATCGTCGCCACGGTCAATGATCGTATCGTTTCCGGATCCGGCATGAATGGTATCGGCACCAGCCCCACCAATCAGCATATCGTCCCCGCGGGACCCCAACAACGCGTCATCACCATTGCCACCAATGATCAGATCATCGCCCTCGCCGCCATTCAGCAAGTCGTCGCCCGCCCCGCCAATCAGCTGGTCGTCACCGACATGACCGTTCAGTATATCATTCCCGTCACCACCATTGAGCAGATCGTCGCCGCGCCCGCCTTGCAGCGTGTCGTCGCCAGCACCCGTTGAAATATCATCATCACCATCTTCGCCATGAACATAATCATCGCCAGCGCCGGTCCGTATGATGTCATCGCCCTCACCGGAAAAGATGACCTCATCACCTTCGGCGCTGTCCAACAACTCGTCCAGCGGCACGACCTCGGTATCAGGCTCCTGCGGTGCGTCATCCTTTGCGTCCGACGATATCTTTTCATCCGCCTCGGCATCATCTGCCGTGAACATGATCGCGGAAAGGGCAACACCCATCAGTCCAAAAATCGCAAGCATTCTACAACACCACAGTTAAACGCATGGCCCCAACCGGCACCGGGGCGGAGTATACCACGCACTGTCTAAAGAAACCGTGTCTAACTCGGGGTTTGGTTAATGTGCCAGAGAATGGGCTGCTGTGCGTAGGTGACATAAAGCGGATGTCTGGGATGCCCGGCCTTGGTCAGCCCAAGAACATGAACAGGGCGGCCCAGCGCCCGCAAAAGACCGGCGACGGCAGGACCGCGACCCATATGGGCGCCATGTGTGCCCCAGGCCGCCAGGATCATATCCGCACCAGCAACCGCATCGCGAATGGATTGGTCATTTTCCGGCCCGACAGGGTCGGCAGCGCGGCGCATTTGTCGGGGGTCCGTCTCACGCCAGGCAAAAATATTCACGGCCTGAAATGCACCAAAACCCAATTGGGTGGCACGCCGCTGGCAGCGCTCGATTGTGGGGTCGTTGTCAATCTCGGTCGCGCGGGACGGGTTCAGCATGATATAAAGCAACTGCTGGCCTGCTGGGTCCCAGCGGCGGGTCAACGCATAGCGATACCGTTGGCAATCAGAATAGGTCGCGACGGATGAGGTGGTACCATCATGGTGTGTGCGGGTGATCATATCGGCGCCACGGCGTAGGATGGATCAAGATCCATCCTAGGTTACGAAAACACGGGTTGGTTGCATCTCACCGCCACGATAGGTGCCAACCGCAACGGCACGGCCGTCGTAAGAGGCCCAGACCTCGTCACCAAATTCCACCCCTGCCGCCACAACCGGGGCGGGGTTTCCGTTGCGCAGCTTTGCAACGCTTTCCGCCAGACACCGGACTTCGGGCAGATCGGCAAGGCCGACCTCCAAAGGTTGCAGATAGGCATCAAGGGCGGGATCTTTGGCCTGCTGTTCAACCGTGGCAAGGTCGATGCCCTCCGAGGCAACAAAGGGGCCGGACCATATTCGGCGCAATGTCACAACATGGCCGCAACAGCCCAGTGCGGCACCCAGATCGCGGGCGATTGAGCGCACATACCCGCCCTTGCCACAGGTCATTTCAAGAACAACATGATCGGGATCCGGACGATCAACCAATAGCAGTTCTTCCACCCAGAGCGGGCGGGCGGCAAGCGCCATGTCCTCACCCTCGCGGGCCTTTTTATAGGCGCGTTCACCATCGACCTTCACCGCCGAAAACTGTGGGGGAACCTGCATGATATCGCCCACGAAACCGGCAAGGGCGGCCTTGATCGCCGCGTCATCCGGGCGCAGATCGCTGGTGGCGATAACAGTGCCTTCCGCGTCATCGGTATTGGTGGCCTGCCCCAGACGAACGGTAAAGACATAGGCTTTCAAGGCGTCGGTGATATAGGGGACAGTCTTGGTGGCCTCGCCCAGCGCAACAGCCAACACCCCGGTCGCCTCGGGATCCAGCGTGCCCGCATGACCGGCCTTTTTGGCATCAAAGGCCCATTTGATCTTGTTGACGACGGCAGTCGACGTCATCCCCGCTGGTTTATCCACAACCAACCAGCCAGAAATATCGCGACCTTTGCGCTTGCGTGCCATTGACGTGCCTCTCTGCAAAACCTCGGGGTTGCTAGTCCCCGGCACGCGGCGGGTCAAGCACCACAATCAGGTGACCGACATCGCATGAGCGGCCTTAGGGTCAGGACCCTTCAATTCCACGCCGCCAGCGCTGACTTCACGAAATATCAGCGGTTTGGGACGCGCAGACCATAGTTGTTCTACGGACAAGCGGCCCACGCCGCTGAGATGAAGTGAAATCCGCGCCCAAGGGGTTTGACTGATTTCGGCCGTGATCAGCGTTACATCCCCTTGAAATAGAACCACTATTGCGGCGGGGCTGCGCCTCGTCACGACCAAAATCAGTCAAACTGGCGACGTGGAATTGAAGGGTCCTGACCCTCAGGGCATCCCATGCCAGACAAGTTCCAACCGGATGCCGCCGGGTTCGGTAAAGATCATGTGCTTGCGCGGGCCCTTGCCCATGAATTCAGGCATGAACGCGACGATAACCCCCGGTGTCCGGGAAATCCTGTCGGCCAGATCCATCAGGACCTGTTCTGTGGGGACACTCATCGCCAGATGATGCAATCCGATATGGGCGCGCCTGTCGAAATCGGCAGCGCCCGGATCGGTCTGCCACAGTGTCAGCCGCAATGCGCCATCAGTCACCGTCGTGCGGGGATAGCCCGGATCGCGGGCGGTCTCTGTCCAGCCAAGCACGTCCACAAAGAACCCGGTTGTCTCGTCAAGATCACGTACAGCCAGACCAAGATGGTTCAAGCCTTCTGTTTCAGCCATGCTGCACCCCCCGCCAGAAGATAACCTTGTCATCGCCGGGCGCCCAAAAGTCACGAATGCAGCCCTGTTGTTCAAAACCTTGCGCCAGATAGAATGCGCGGGGGCCCTCAAACGCAGCGGCACCGGACGTCTCGGCGATCAGAACACGCTGTCCCTTGCCCTGCAGGTCGCCCAGAAGTGCGGTCGTCAACGCGCCGCCGCACCCCGTCCCTTGCTGATCTGGGGCAACGGCGATCGCCAGCATGTTCCAGCTGCCGTCGGCAAATTGCGCAGGCACGGCATAGCAAAAGCCCACCGGCGTTTCATCAACAAACGCGGTCAGCCACAGATCGAGGCTGTCAGGGTCGGACAGAAACGGCGCGATCATATCTGCCAGCATCTCGGCGGGAAACAGGGCGGTCTGGTCAAGAACCGCGCACAGATCGGGAAGATCAGCAGCTTGTGTCGGGCGAACGGACATGTGCCTCATGTGCTCTCCAGAACTTCGAGGAATGCTTCACCAAACCGTTCGGCATATTTGTCGCCAAGAAGGCGGCTGAGGTGATCTATATCGGTCGCCGGAAGCCTGGCCACTTTCGCGATCAGCGAGGCCGAGCAACTCATGGGTTTGTCCGCACCATGTGGTCCACGGCTGAGCCGGGCCTGCGCCTCAAGCAGCTTGTCGTAGATCTGCGCCTCATTGCGGCCAGCCAACTTGCGGCGGGCCGGGTGAATGTCGTCAACAGCGCCTGCAATCACCTCGAGAAAGGCGCGTCCGTAGCTTTCAAGCTTTTTCGCACCCACACCGCCGATATTCGCCATCTCATCCAGATTGGCAGGGCGTTTCTCGGCCATCTCGATCAGGGTGCGATCGTTGAAAATAATATAGGCTGGCGCATTTGCCTGCTCTGCCAGATAGCGGCGCTTGGCCTTGAGGGCGGACAAGAGCGGCGCATCCTCTTCACTGACCAGCATGCGCACCTGCGGGCCGGATTTTGCGGCGCGGATCGTATCACGACGCAGGCTGATCGTGGCCTCACCGCGCAGGATCGGACGGGCCGCCGGGGTCATCCGCAAGGCGCCGTGCCGTTCGCGATCCGGACGGACAAGATCATGACCCATCATCTGCCGGAAAATCGCCTGCCACTGGCGTTTGTCATAATCCGTGCCAACACCAAAGGTGGGCAGCGCGTCATGCCCGCGCTGCTGGATCTTGTCGGTCATATTGCCCAGCAGAATATCAATCAGGTGACCTGCGCCAAACCACTCCTCTGTCCGCAGGGCTGCCGATAGGGCCATGCGGACCGGGGTTGTGCCGTCAAACACCTCGGCCGGCTTGTCACAAAGATCGCATTTGCCGCAGGGGCCGGGCGTCTCGCCAAAATATTCCAACAGGTTCTGCCGGCGGCAATGCAACGCCTCTGCCAGACCCAACAATGCGTTCAGGCGGCCATGATCAGCAGCCCGACGCTCTGCAGGGGCAAGCCCCTCGTCGATTTGCTGGCGGCGATAGCGAATGTCATCCGGGCCAAACAGGGTCAGGGTTTCGGCAGGTGCGCCATCGCGACCAGCGCGACCAATCTCTTGATAATAGGCCTCGATTGATTTGGGCAGGTCCGCATGGGCCACCCAGCGAATGTCGGGCTTGTCGATCCCCATCCCGAACGCAATCGTCGCACAAACGATCAGCCCGTCCTCTTGCTGAAAACGGCGTTCGACATCGCGCCTGTCCTCGGCGTCCATCCCGCCGTGATAGTGGCAGGCCGAATGCCCGGCCTCACCCAAAGCGCGGGCGAGCGTTTCGGTCTTCGCACGCGTGCCGCAATAGACAATGCCGGACTGTCCCTTGCGGGCCGCCGCAAAGTTCAGGATCTGATTGCGCGGGCCATCCTTGACCGCAAAGGCCAGATGAATGTTGGGCCGGTCGAAACCCTGCAGAAAAGTGGCCGGGGACTGGCCCGCAAATAGCTTTTGGACAATCTCGGCGCGGGTTTCGGCGTCAGCCGTGGCGGTAAAGGCCGCAAGCGGCACATCAAGGGCTTCGCAAAGCTCGCCGATGCGCAGGTAGTCGGGGCGAAAATCATGGCCCCACTGGCTGACGCAATGGGCCTCATCCACAGCAATCAGGCTGATATTGGCGCGATGCAGCATCTGGATCGTGCCGCCGGATGCCAAACGCTCTGGCGCCATATAAAGCAGCTTCAACGTCCCATCGTCGAGGGCCGCCCAGACGGCATCGGTTTCTTCTTCGGTATTGCCAGAGGTTAGCGCGCCTGCGGCGACGCCTGCCTCGCGCAGACCGCGGACCTGATCGCGCATCAACGCAATCAGCGGCGAAATTACAACGGTTACACCGCTGCGCAACAGTGCCGGAAGCTGGAAACACAGCGACTTGCCACCGCCCGTGGGCATGATCGCCAGCGTGTTCTGGCCGCCGGCAACCGCCTCGACAATTTCCTGCTGGCCGGGTCGGAAACTGTCAAAGCCAAAAACGTCACTCAACAGCGTGGCAGCGCGCATGGGTGGGACCTGTCATTATGATTATTCTGCTCTTGAGGGTCACAATCCCACGCTAAGAATCAGTAAACAAGTCCAAGCAGCCCCGCGCACGAAAAAAGGGCCGGTCCCTTATATGGGTCCGGCCCTTGAGCGGGAGGGAGGTTGGGTGGTTTAGTTAACGATGAATTCTTTCTGTGCGGCGACCTGTCCGTCGACCTTGAGAACAGCAATGACGTCGCGCTTGGCGGGCAGCACAGTGTTGACGCGGACGTCTGTGTTGGCGCCTGCATTCACCATTTCAGCGCCCAGCAATGCGCCCTGCTCACCAGTGTGGAAGTCGTAGATTTCAACAACACCGTTGTTGTCTGCGGTCACCAGACCCAGCTCCAGCACGGTGCCGGCATCCAATGTGCGGCCCTTCTGGAAATAGCTGTCAGCAGCGCCAGCAGTAGCAGTCACAGCAACAGCAGCGGCGGCGAGTACGATTGATTTGATAGACATGAGAGAGTTCCTTTTGAGAGATTTTTAAGATGTGAGAGATATTGAGAGAGGGATTGGGGGCCCGGACCGGCCCTTTGGACCAGCCCGGACAGGGGGGATTAGTTCACGACGAAGTCTTTTGCCGCTTTTTCCTGACCGTCGACACTGATCACGGCGATCACGTCACGCTTGGTCGGCAGGCCGGTTTTGACGCGGACATCTGTGTTGGCGCCAGCGCTCAGCTGCTCGGTGCCCAGCAGGGCGCCGCGCTCACCGCGGTGGTAGTCATAGATGGCGACCACGCCGTTACCTTCGGCTGTGATCAGGCCCAGATCCAGGGTGCTGCCTGCGTCCAGCGTGCGGCCCTTCTGGAAGTATGTGTCTGCAACACTTGCGCTTGCTGTGATGGAAGCGGCGGCTGCGGCGAGGATGAGTGTCTTGATTGTCATTGTCTTAGTCCTTTTTAAAGTTTGGTTTGTTGCGGTGCAGAGCGTGTCTGCTTGCGTTTCGATGAGGCTAAGATTGTCGCTGTTGCTGTGTTTTGGTAGGGCGTGGCCGATCACGAAAAAGGTGATGATTGTGAGGTGTTTTGGTGCTTGACACGCGTGATGCGGGCTCTAATCGCGCTTCATGTGCGTTTACGCACAAAACTGACATTGCATCTGTGCGCAAGCTGCCCTTGGGTTAAGCGCGGGGGTTGGCGAAAGGCTTCATCTGTTCACAGGTTACAGGGTTACCCAAAGGCGTGAGCGGCCAATATTTCCACCCGGTGCCGGGTCTGTGAGCGATCTGAAACCATTGAGGGGCCGTTTCGGCATATTCCAGCAGGGAATCAGCGGCCCAAAACGGGACAAAACGAGTCGGATGGGTGCGGGTGGCGATCAATGAGCCGACCAGAATCGCAATCAGTCCCGTCAGCCTCTTCAGAATGACGCGATGAATAGGGCCACTGAGTGGCATTTTCTGTTTTTCGGGCCCGCAGCAAGTTTTCGCCCGACGTAATCGGGTTCGCAGTGCCAGATATTCGCCTTCGACCTATGTCGTCGGTGGAAATTGTGGCTATATTTTTATTCATATTATGTATATGTATACCCTTGTCCGGGTGCATCCGAGTGATCGACATCTGGATAGCAGGCTTGCGCGCCCGAAACGTGAAAGGAACTGCCACATGAAAATCACGGCAATCAAAAGCCATGTGCTGCAATATGACCTGCCCGAGGAACTGGGCTATTCGCAGCAATATTATGCCAAACGCACCGCGCATCTTGTCGAGGTGCAGACCGATGAAGGGATCACCGGGTGGGGCGAATGCTTTGGCCCCGGCCCTATCGCGCTGGCCAATAAGGGTATTGTCGAAGGCGTCATTGCACCCATGGTCATCGGAATGGACCCGATGGATCGGGACGTGATCTGGCACAAGGTCTACAATCTGATGCGGGATCATGGGCAGAAAGGCATGCCGATGCAGTCGCTATCGGGCGTGGATATTGCGCTGTGGGATATTGCCGGCAAGATCTGCCAACAGCCCCTGCACAAACTGATCGGCGGAACCCATCGCAAGCATGTGCGTGCGTACGGCTATGGCATGATGCTAAAGCGCGAAAGCGTCGCAGACCATATCGCCCGTTTCAAGGACGAGGCGGCAGCCATCATCGCAATGGGCTTTACAGCGACCAAGATGAAAACAGGTCTTGGCCCAAAGGAAGATGTCAGGCTTTGCGCAGCCGTTGCCGAAGGTGTTGGCGACGCAAGGTTCATGGTGGACGCCAA
This sequence comes from Yoonia sp. SS1-5, assembly GCF_038443705.2. Classification (NCBI taxonomy): domain Bacteria; kingdom Pseudomonadati; phylum Pseudomonadota; class Alphaproteobacteria; order Rhodobacterales; family Paracoccaceae; genus Yoonia; species Yoonia rhodophyticola. The sequence goes on from NZ_CP151767.2 coordinate 2,187,182, forward strand.
TCATTGCTACACAACGTCAGACGCATTCTATGTGGGCCGCGGGTTAGAGGAATTGGGCGCCTACTGGTTTGAAGAACCCGTCGCCCCCGAAGATCACGACGGCTACCGCGAATTGCGCGCGGGCCTCAAGGTCAACATCTCGGGCGGTGAGGCTGAATTCGGCCGCTGGGGCTGGCGCCAGATCCTTGAGAACCGGGGATTGGACATCGCGCAGCCAGAGGTCTGCGCCTTGGGGGGCATTACGGAATATCTGCGCGTGCTCGCCCTATGTCACGCTCACTTTACGCCCGTCGTGAACCATGTCTGGGGTTCTGCGGTTGCCGTGGCGACCAATCTGCACCTGCTTGCCGCAATGCCACCACTGCCCGGCGGCCTGCATCCGTGGGAACCAATGCTGGAATTTGACACGACCCATAACCTGTTTCGTGACAATCTTTTGGCCGAGCCGCTGGATATTCAGGGGCAGGTTGCCACCAATGATGGGTTCGTGACGGTCCCGCAGGGGCCGGGCATCGGGGTCACGCCTGATCCGGATTTCATCAAGCACTACGAAATCTGAACCCGCGGCCAATCACCGGGCGTCTGGGGCCGCGTCCAGTCTTGCAGCAAGACGGGCGGCGGCATCTGTCAGATGCGCTGTCATGGCCCGGCGCGCCTGCGCTGCATCGCCATCGGCAATCGCGTCGGATATGTCGCGATGAAGCGGCAGCGATTTGCGATTGCGCGCCGCATCCGGATTGGTCAACCGGATGCTCAGCAGCAATCCGGTGAAGATGGCGTTTTCCAAAGCGTCAAAATACCTGTTTCGGGCAGTGTGCAAAATGGCGATGTGAAATCTGGCATCCGCCACGACATATTCATTGTTCTGGCCAACGGTCTTTTCCATCTGGGCCAACGCGTCACGGATGGCCTGCATATCCCCGTCAGTGCGCCGTTGCGCCGCCAGCGCAGCTGCATCCGGCTCAACCGCCTGCCGCAACTCGATCAGGTCTTTCAATTGCCCGCCATCAAGCTGGACCCCCTGCTGCCATTGCAGGACAGCACGGTCCAGCAACTGCCAGTCTTTCGGATCCAGAACCCGGGTGCCGATCCGCGGCCGCACCTCAAGCATTCCCTTCGCGACAAGCATGCGCACAGCCTCGCGGACCACGGTCCGGCTGACCCCGAATTCTTCGCAAAGTAGCGGTTCCTCGGCCAGCGTTTGCCCGGGCGGGTAGACGCCACCCAGAATGCGCGTGCCAATCTGTTCGGCCACCTGTTCGGACAGGTTGCGACTAAGAAGCTTTGTTTGCGGTGACGGATTGATGTCGATTGTGCCTTGTATGTGGGGGTGTCGCGCATTTGCGCAGCTGCCCGGGGCGTTTGATACATCATATCTTTGCGGCGGCGGCGGTCAACGACGGCTGCGATCATGAAAATGGGCACCCCAGATGGGATGCCCAATCCGCTTTGGCGTTGTGGCCGCTTATTCCCAACCGACCTCGTTGAAAATTTGCTGTGCGGCGGGCAGGTTCTTGGCCACCGCACTTAGATCAACGGCATCCGGGCGGAAAAGCCCAAGTGCCGCAACCGACGCCGACAAACCAACCCCGGGGACGGCAGGGTATTCATCATTGCCCGCGCTGAAATATTGCTGCGCCTGATCCGAGGCGAGGTATTCCATGAACTTGATGGCGTTATCCTTGTTCGGGGCATGTGACGCGACGCCACCACCGGACAGGTTCATATGCGCGCCTTCGGCATTTTGTGCGGGGAAAATCCAGCCGATATTGTCCATGGCTTCTGGGTCCAGACCGTCCACATCCTTTCGGATCGCGCGGGCGAAGTAGTATGTGTTCGAGATGGAAATATCGCATTCACCCGACACAAGGCCGCGCAGCTGATCAGTATCGCCACCCTGCGGCGCCCGCGCGAAGTTATCCACCACGCCCTGCGCCCAGTTTTTGGCAGCCTCAGCGCCGTGGTTTTCGATGACTGCCGACAACAAGGTCTGCGAATACACATTCGACGATGACCGGTGACAGACCTGCCCCTGATAAGCCGGATCAGCAAGCGAAACATAATCCATCGGTGGGTTTGTCACGTCTGTCTTGTCGTAAAAGATGATCCGGGCGCGCTGGCTGAACCCAAACCACTGATTGTCTGCATCCTGCAACGATGCGGGAATGCGGGCTTCCAGGACATCGCTGTCAATGCTTTGCAAGACACCGGCATCCTTGGCCCGCTCCAACCGGGATGTATCGACCGTCAGCAGGATATCGGCGGGCGAATTCGCGCCCTCTGCCTGCATACGGGCGATCAGTTCATCGGCCTTGCCCTCAATCCGGTTGATCGTGATACCGGTCATATCCGTGAAATCAGAGTAAAGCCGCTCATCCGTGTCATAATGGCGGGACGAGTAGAGGTTCAGCTCGCCCTCAGCCAAGGCATTGGTTGCCAGAACCGCAACCGTACTCGCCAGAATCAGTCGGGCGCAGGTATTCGTTTTCATCGCGTTTTCCTTTTGCGAGTGTTTCACTCAGGAATGGGTTGTAACGTCCTTTTCCAGATTGTCCATATTTCCTGATTAAAATTGTCGGATTGACATAACTTATTATTTTACTCAGGATTAAGGGGCATTTCTAGCCACCCCAACACATTCACGGGGAAGCCCGAACATCGTCAGACTGAAAGGACTTCCCCTATGCCAAGACAAGATACTGACACGACAGCGCCACGGCCCGCAGACCAACTATCCGTGCCCAGCAAGTCCGAGATCATCGCGGCTTTGCAGCAGGATGCCGGGCGCGCTGGCCTGCGATTGGAATGGGTTCTGGACAGATGCGTCACCGCGAAGGCAGGCGGCGAATGATCGCGCAGATCGCGGCCACAGGCCCAAAAACACAACCATTGCGCCGCCCCTCATTTGATGCGCGGGACCTTGTCGGTGACGATGGTCAGGCGAATATCGTGCTGGGGGATCAGGTCTATGTCCTGCGGATCACACGCGCGGGCAAACTGATCCTGACGAAATGACAATCCCATTCGAAAACCGTGGCGGCGCGGCTGTTGGATTTGTCGCCGACCTTGATGCCGTGACTGCCGCGTCCGTGATCTATTTGCGGATGTGGTGCAACGGCCCCGATACACAGGCCTGCGTCAGCAACGATCTGGCTGCGACGCTGGGGGTGGGGCGGGGACGCAAAGCTGTTCAGGCGTTTGATGAGCTTTGCAGAATATGCGCCCGACACGGGCGCCGCCCATTGATGCGACATGCGGTGACCTGCAAATGTGTGGGCGCGGATGAAGCATGCTTTGGCAATTTCGTCGCCATTGCTGCAGAGGGTGATCGCGATGACGCGATGCTGATGGCGACCTTGCTTGTCCGGCCGGATGTGGCGCCGCTTGTGGTCTCACTTGCCGCCGAATTCGGCCTGGCCCTGATGCAAATGAACCTGTCAGCCCCGCGCGAGATTGCTGGCCATCGTGACGTTCCGGTCGCCTACCACTGATCGGATATCGGGCATGAACAGCGTGCCTTTCAATCGGTCACGCGCGACTTAAATATGCGGTAGCGTATAAACCGCCACCGGAGATCCGATGCCCAAAACCCCCAGCCCCTGCATTGATGTCTGCAAATACAAGCGGGCCGGCCATTGCATAGGCTGTTCCATGACGAAGGCCCAGAAGTCGCTTTTCAAACAGTTGAGGAAAAACGGCCATCGGGACGGTTTCATCACGATGCTGATCGCACAACAAAACCAGATGGGTGGCTTTGGCGGCTGGCCCGGCGCTTATGCGAAAAAGTGCCGCAAGAAGGGTGTCAAACCGCCGATTGATCTGGCCCCGTAAACTGCCAGCAGCGTTGCACCGGCGCCGCAATCCTTGCAATTTCCCCGGTCCGAACACATTCCGCGCCGATGCAACTGTTAAGGTTCTGCGCAATTTCTGCTTCTTTGTTCAGACAAACCTGGACTACCCTGTGCCAGAGGACGGCTGATGAGACCTGCAACACGTAAATATATGACCCACCCAAGCGCTGCGCCATTGGGCAAGGCCAGCACGCGGGGCGCGTAACGTGGCAATCGGCGAAGCAGGCAGCATCACGACAAATTCTCCGACCGAGAACGCGCCAATCACCATCAATCTGACCCAGCCACTGACCGATCCGGTCTTTGCGCTGACCGCCACCAATAATGGCGGCAATCAGTTCACATTGCGCGTCACCGATGAAACGCTGGATGCAGACGGCAACACAATCGCCTTCACCTTCATCATCGAAGAATGGGAATATCACGACGGTCCGCACCCCGCGACCGAGACAATCAACTGGATCGCGGTTGAAGAGGGCATTCATACACTGCCCGACGGCCGGATCATCGAAGCGGGGACCGTCTCTGCCGACAACACCAACAGCCCCGTGACCTTGCAGGGTGATTTCGCCGCGCCGCCCGTGGTGCTGACATCGGTGATGTCAGAAAACGATACAACAACCGTCGACAGTGATCCGTTGAACATTACCGCAGATGGCTTTGTCGTACGCCTGCAAGAGGAAGAAGGCCAAGACGGTGTCCACGCGGATGAAACCGTTGGCTGGATTGCGATACAGGCGGGCGGAAATGCAGAATCCGGAACGGCAAACACGTTTGACAGTGTTGACGAGAATACCGATATCCTTGGCCTTGGCGCGACATTCACAGATGGTGTGGTTGTGGCCGAGACCCAGACAATCAATGGCGGCGACACCGCGACCGTTGTCATTGACGGGCAGACCAGCGACACCGTCGGCGTGTTCATCGAGGAAGAACAATCCAGAGACGCCGAAACAAACCATATTGATGAAACGGTCGGTATCGTCGCCTTCGAGGACGGCCTTATCCCATGTCTGACCGCCGGAACACGCATCCAGACCCCGTCAGGGCCGCGCCTGATTGACGACCTTCAGGCAGGCGACAGCATCACACTGCATGGTGAGCCAGGCACCAAGGATATCCTGCGGATATTCCGCCGCGATCTGGACCTTGCAGACCTGCGCCGTCACCCACATTTTCGCCCCGTCCGCATAAAGGCCGGCGCATTGAACGGCACCCTGCCACAGCGCGACTTGCTGGTATCGCGGCAGCATCGGATGCTTGTATCCTCCAAGATCGCAAAGCGGATGTTTGGCAGATTCGAGGTCTTGATCCCCGCCATCAAGCTGGTCGGCCTGCCGGGCATTTTCGTGGATGAGACGGTGAGGTCAGTGACCTATTATCACCTTCTGTGTGATGCGCATGTGGTCATTTACGCCGAAGGCGCCCCAACCGAGAGCCTTTATACAGGCAAACAGGCGCTCAAGGCGCTATTGCCGGAAATACAAACCGAGATCTTGTCGATCTTTCCTGAAATCGCTGACGAGACCCACCTGCCGCAACCCGCGCGCCGCTGCCAATCGGCGTTCAGCAAAAGACACTGGTGCGGCGGCATCTGAAAAATGCCACCCACCTGCTAAGCGCATACGAAAAATAGCGGGCACCCGCCCCGGTCACCGCAAATGCACCCGAAGGAACCACGCGAATTTCTCATGTGTCTGACCGCGTGCGATGCACAGGTCTTCGGTCAGCGTGTCGCCATGTTCGGCCGCCAGCGCGCCACACCCGGCCAACGTTGCCGCCAGGGTCTCTTGCGCATCAAGCATCGCTTTGATCATGTCCTTGTCGCTTGCACGGCCATCATGTTCGGCAACCTTGGACCGTTTGATCATACCTGCAAGCGTTGCTTCTGCATGCCCGTCAATGGCCTTGATCCGCTCGGCCAGGTCATCCTGGGCCGCAAAATGATCCTCATAGATTTGCTGAAAGAGTTCATGCAATGGCGCAAAGGCCATGCCTGTGACGTTCCAGTGGAAATTCTGCGCAAGCATGGTTGTCACTACGGTTTCAGCCACCGACTGATTAAGCGCGTCTGCAATGGCGGATCGGGCGTCTGTATCAAGGGACATTGCTGTCTGGGTCATTCCAACTCTCCAAATTATCTGTGTGCATTCTGGCTGGCGATGGCTGGCTAATCGCCAAGATAATCCGCCGCGCGCCATCGGCAAGGCCGTTTTGGAACTATTCTAAATCCTGACAAATGATGCCGAGATGCCGTTGATCAGGAAGGCAATGTTGCGTTGATCCTGCTTGGGGATCCGCGACCGGATCAGAAAAGCGAAGCTGTCATGATCGTTGTCGGCGGCGACAATTGCGCGCATCAGCCATGCTTCATCGAACGAGATTTCGGCCACACCCGGCCGGAACATGATCGGTTGCGTTCCTGTTGACTGTCGGACGCATCTGAAAAATGCGCGGGCAAAGACATCGCCCGGGACCGTCGGCTGATTGGCAAGCCGCGCACAGGTTTCAAAAAGGTCAGCATGGGACGCGGATCGGCATTCCAACGCCACATGGCGCAGCCTGTTCAAGCAATCGCGCCACGCCAATGATCGCGCCGGCGTTGCCGGAAATGCCGTTTCACCATAGAGCCGCGCAGCAGAGGCCATCATATCACTCACGCCTATCAATAGCCGGGAATCGTTTGCCCCAACATATTCCCGACTATAACTATAAGGATTGTGGCGATAGATAAAGTCCCATTGCGCGGGACGATCAATGCCACCCGACGCGGGGTGCGGTGGGGATGATATCATCTGGCCGCTGCCTGATCATGTCGCGCAGTTCCGATTTGACCGCCGCACGCCCCTGATCGTCAAACAGATTGTGCATTTCGCCGGGGTCCTCCTGCATATCATACAATTCGCCCGTATCCGTCCGCAGGTCGATGGACATCCGGTAACGGCCACTGCGGACCGTCATCAGATCCATATCGACCGCACTGCGCAACGCGTCGACCTCGTATTCTGACAGCGCAAAGTCGCGCGAGCCCGTGCCTTGCCACAATCCCCGCCAGGATTGGCCATGGGTCGCGGGGGCAGCAATGGCGCATAAATCCGCAGCGGTCGCCAGAATGTCGATCGTATTGATCGGGTCCTGCACCACCTTCCCCGCAGGGATGCCGGGCCCCATCGCCAGACATGGCACCCGAAGCAGCCCGTCATACATCATGGGTCCCTTCAAAAGGAGGCCATGATCCCCCAACCATTCCCCATGGTCGCTGGTGAATATGATATAGGTATTGTCCAGCTCGCCCTTGGCTTTCAGCGCATCCAGAATGCGCCCGACCTGATGGTCAACCGCCGAGATCATGCCGAAATAGATTGCGGTGATATCGCGCAGGGCCTGTTCGGTCAGATCGCCCTTTTGGCCCCAATCAACCCCACCTGCATTATGTTCCGACCCTTGTTTGATCGGCTTTGCCCGATCCTCGACAAAGGCCCGATGCCACCAAGGCCGGTGATCAAGATCAAGCGTGCTATTGGCGGCAATCGTCACATCCTCGCCGGCATACATGTCGCACCAGGGCCGTGGCGCAAGAAAGGGCGGGTGCGGATCGGGAAATGACACCCAGGCCATCAGCGGATCGTCGCCCTTATTTTCGATCATCTCGACAGCGCGATCCCCAATCCACGGTGAGGAATGCCATTTCTGATCCAGCGCCGACCGCCAGGCCTGAAAATGCGCGCTTTCGGGCTTTAAAGTATCCTTGGCGTGGTCCCAGCGGGCTTGCCCCTGCCCGTCCTGATCCAGCCAGTATTCGTAATGCAGGGCCTCTGGCGGGGCATACCACTGGGTATGGTGATGCGGGCGCAGCATCATCTGGACATGCGAAAAACCGAAATAGTCGCCGGTCCAGTCGGGGCCAAAATCCTTGGCGCTTTTATAGCATTCAGGTCGTCCGGTGGGCTCAAATGTCTGCTGGCTGGACAAGTGCGCCTTGCCGATAAAGTGAGTCTGATATCCGGCGCGGGTGAAAACCCCGCCCAACCCATCGGGACCCACACTTTCATCAAGATCACGACCATTGTCACGGACCCCGTGGCTGTAGGGAAGCTTTCCCGTCAGGATCGACGCGCGCGCCGCCTGGCACATCGGGTGCGGCGTGATGCATTTGGTAAAGCGCACGCCATCCCGTCCGATTCGGTCAATATGCGGTGTTTTCACGCCGCGCCCTTCCGCCCCGATACAGTCACCACGTTGCTGATCGGTCGTAATCAATATGAAATTTGGGCGTTTTTGCATCTGTCTCAGTTCCCATTGCGTCAAGAAAAATAGGCTAGAAAGGCAAAATCGACTATGGATCAAGAATAAATGATGTACAATAGGCAAAAATAATGTACGATTTTAAGTGAATAACGGGAGAGAGATCATGAAACGACTAATCGCCTTAAGTATGACCGGCCTTTTGGCTGCCTCTGCTGTCACCGCCCAGACCACGTTGGAAGTGACCGCATGGAAAGGCAACGAGGCCGAACCTGCCGGAATGGATGAGATCGTGGCCAAGTTCGAGGCCGCCCATCCTGATATTGACGTCGAACTGTCCTATATCAGCCGGTCGGATACTGACGTCGTGATCCCGCCCCGTCTTCAAAGCGGCAATCCACCGGATGTGATGATGGCAGATATGCCGCTGACCAAGGTCTGGGGTGATGCGGGACTGCTGGTTGACTGGGGAACGGATGCGGAATGGTACGGGCGTGTTCCTGCCGGGCTGCAGGATGCCATCACCATCAACGGGGCCGCCTATGTCATGCCCTTGGAAGTGATTGGCATGGGGCTTTATACTAACATGGATTTGCTGGCGCAGGTCGGCATTGATGCCGCCCCAACCAGTCTTGATGATCTCAAAGCTGCCTGCGGCGCCCTTGCGGATGCAGGGATCAAGCCGATGCTGATGACCGGCGGTTTTCCGTCCGTTCTGTTTGTGATCGCCAACGGGCTTGAGGCCGCAACCACGCCTGTCGCCGATCTGGGCAATGGCACTGCGCAATTTGTGGATGACCCGGGCTTCAGCGGTGCCCTTGATACCGTGCGGGACCTTGCCGATGCGCGCTGCTTTGACGCCAAGGAAATGGCCGGCGTCGATCCGTGGAGCACCGCATTAAGCGAGTTCAAGGCAGGCAACTTTGCGATGCTGCCCCAAGGTGCGTGGAATATCGGCAGTTTCCGCGAAGATCCCGCACTGAACTTTGTGTTCGGCCCGGTTCCGACCGCGTCGGGCACCGGCGTTACCGCTGATCTGTTTGGCTTTGGCTGGGTGATTGCATCAGAATCTGAAAATCAGGCCGCGGCAAAAACATTCGTCGAATTCTGGTCGCAACCTGAAAACCTGCAGCCGCTGCTGGATGCCGAGGCCGCCTATTCGCCTTTTGATGACGGCGCCAGCGGCACGCCAGCGCTTGCGGCCGGTTATGACGCCGCGCGGGCTGCGGGCGGTATCCGGAACTATCCGTTTTCCGTCGGCCAATGGCCCGGGGCGCTGGATGGCGAGATGCAGAACAGCATGACCGGCTTCCTGCTTGATCTGGAGCAGGACAATGGTGACATCCTCGTCCGCTGGGACGAAACTGTCGAAGACAACCTCTAAGCTCTCATTTGCCCCCGGTCACGCACTGGCCGGGGGTTTGCCGTCAGACATCACCTGAAAGCCAGTCCCATGTCTCCGAAGATGACCCGATTTCTCTTCATGCTTCCGGCCCTGATTGTTCTTGGGGTATTCTTTGTCTACCCGATCCTGCTGACATTCTATTACAGCTTCACCGACTTCACCGGGGTGGGGCAGCCGGAATATGCAGGCCTGAAAAACTACGACCGGATCGTATCCCGCAGCCGCTATCCCGAGGCCCTGAAAATCACGGTGCTGTTTACGGTCATCGTGGTGACCATTCAGACCACCGCGGGCCTGTTCATCGCCACGCTGTTGCAGCGTCTTCCGGCGGTGCGGAACTTTGCCCGGGCGGCCCTGTTCACACCGGCAATGATGTCCTTTGTGATTGTCGGCTACGTATGGCAATTCATCTATTCCCCTTTCAATGGGGGGTTGAATGCATTGTTGACCTCTGTCGGGCTGGAAAGCCTGGCCCGCGGTTGGCTGGGCGATCCGAACACCGCCCTGATTGCCATCGCCATCGCCCATGTCTGGATGTTCACGGGCTATACCACCGCGATCTTTCTGGCGGGCTTTGCCAATATCCCCGGCGATATCGACGAGGCCGGGCGTCTTGATGGCGCCAGTTCCTGGCAGCGTTTCCGATATCTTGAACTGCCCCTGCTGGCCCCCAGCGTGACCATCAACGTGATGTTGTCGACCATCGGCACGCTCAAGACCTTCGAGCTGCCCTTTATCATGACACGTGGCGGACCGGATGGGGCGACCCGGACCCTCAGCCTTGAGATCATCGAGAACCTGTTCGGGGCCTACAAGTTCGGCTTTGCCTCGGCCCTGTCGATTGTAATGCTGGTGATCGTCGTGATCGTGGCCTTCGTCCAGAACAAGTATCTGCGCAGCAGGGAGGATGTGACATGAACCTGACATCGCGAAAATTGGGGCAATGGATCGGCGGCGCCTTTGTCATCCTGCTCGTTCTGGTCATGCTGACCCCTGTCTTTTACATGATCATGATGTCGTTCCGGACCGGCGAGGAAATTGCCGCCGATCCGCTTGGCCTGCCATCGGGGCTGTTTCTGGGCAATTACGCCAATACGCTGGCCTCGATGGACTATGTGCGATCAGTCATCAACTCTATCGGCATTACGCTTTCGGTCACGGTTCTTGTGGCATTTGTCGGATCACTGGCCGCCTACCCGCTGGCCCGAAACACCACCGCACTGGGCCGGGCCTTTATCATGCTGGTCGCCCTTGGGCTTGCCACACCGGCCTTTGTGACGATTACGCCAATCTATGTGATCTTCCGCGAATTGGGCCTGCTGGATAGCTATATCGGGATCATCCTGGCCTTCACCGCGTTGAACCTGCCGCTTGCCGTTTTCTTCTATGTCGGTTTCATCGGGGCTGTCCCGCGCGAGCTTGAGGAAGCCGCCAAGCTGGACAATTGCAATGACTTTCAGATCTTCTGGTATGTCATCCGGCCCTTGCTTGGCCCCGCAACGGCCACGCTGTCGCTGTTTGTCATGCTGATGGTCTGGAACGACTTTACCTACCCGCTGCTATTGCTGACGGATCCGGACAAGTTCACCGTGATGATTTCGGTCTATCGCTTTGTCGGCAACCACAACATCGAACCTGATCTGCTATTCCCGGCCGCCGTTTTGGGATCACTGCCGCTGCTGATCATCTTTATCATCTTCCAGCGCCGGATCGTGGCTGGTGTGACTGCAGGGGCCGTCAAATGAACCTTGAAAACCGGCATATTATCGTCACCGGCGCGGGCGCCGGGATTGGGCTGGGGATTGCCCGGCAATGCATTGCAGCAAAGGCGCGGGTCACCGGTTTTGACATCTCTGATACCGCCGCAGACCAACTTGCGCAGATCGGTGCGGATTTCGTGCCTGTCGATGTCAGCGAGGCCAGCGGATTTGCGGCGGCGATCCGATCAGCGACCGAAAATGCGGGTCAGTTGGACGGGCTGGTCAATAATGCAGGGGTGACGATCCAGGCACCCCTTGCCAAGTTGAGCACCGACCAGATGGAAAAGATGTGGGGCATCAATCAACGATCCGTCCTTGTGGGCTGCCAGACGGCGGCCGGATTGCTGGGGCGCGGTGGCGCAATCGTCAATATCGCATCGAACCACGCGCGCTGCACTGATGCAGGCTCCGAGGCTTATGCAGGCACCAAGGGCGCGATTGTTGCCATGACCCGCGCCATGGCCTGGTCGCTTGGGCCGCAAGGTATTCGCGTCAACGCCCTATGCCCGGGAATGACCCGAACCGAAATCGTCGAGGACGCTATGCGCGATCCTGCCCTGGACGCCAAGTTTCGCGGCTGGGGCGCCGATAACGAGGTGAGCACCGTAGACGAGATTGGCAAGGTCGCCGTTTTCTTGCTTTCGGATGCGGCCATGGCCCTGAACGGCAGCGACGTCGTTGCCGATCGCGGCATGTCAGCGCGTCTTGGCGCCAATTTTTGAACAGGGGGACAGGATGTCAGAACTAACCTTGAAAAATGTCGTCAAACGATACGGCCAGGTCCAGGTGATCCATGGCGTGGACCTGCAGGTCAATGACGGCGAATTCTGTGTCTTCGTAGGCCCCTCGGGCTGCGGGAAATCCACGCTTTTGCGCATGATCGCGGGGCTGGAGGAAACAACCGAGGGTCAGATGACCATTGGGCCGCGCGATGTCACCCAGCTTGACGCCGCCAAACGCGGTGTGGCGATGGTATTTCAGACCTACGCGCTTTATCCGCATATGTCCGTCCGCGACAATATGAGCTTTGGCCTGAAAATGGGTGGGATGGGCAAATCCGAGATTGATGACAAGGTGAATGGGGCCGCCAAGATCCTGAAACTTGACAGCTATATGGATCGCAAGCCCAAGGCCCTGTCGGGCGGGCAGCGTCAGCGGGTTGCCATCGGACGCGCCATTGTGCGCGAACCCGAAGTGTTCCTGTTTGACGAACCATTGTCGAACCTGGACGCCGAATTGCGGGTTGAAATGCGTGTTGAAATCGCGCGGCTGCACAAGAAGCTTGGCGCCACGATGATCTATGTGACCCATGACCAGGTTGAGGCCATGACCATGGCAGACAAGATCGTCGTGCTGCGCGACGGCGTGATTGAACAGGTCGGCGCGCCCGTCCAGCTCTATGATGACCCCGACAACCTGTTTGTGGCAGGGTTCATCGGCAGCCCCCGGATGAACTTCTTTACCGGAACAGTGACGCAGGTCACAGGTGGGACCGCTATCGTCACCCTGCCACGGCTTGGCGGATTGGAGGTTCCCGTGCAACTTGCCAATCCCCCCAGCGAAGGCACCGCCGTCACCGCCGGGCTACGGCCCGAGCATTTCGAGCCCGACGGGCAATTGCGCGCAGAACTGCCCGTTGATGTGATCGAAAATCTGGGTGGCGTTTCTTACGCCTATTCCGCCTCCGACACCGATGACGCGCCCATCATCGTCGAATGGCGGGGCAAGGAACGCCCGACGGGCGGTGCGCAGATGCGCGTCGGTTTTGATGCTTCTTCGGTCCTGCTATTTGATACTGCATCCGAACGCCGCTTGCGCTAGGGCGCAATTGCGGGTTTCTGTGCCAAAACCAGACGCCGGACGTCTTAACGGTAAGCAATTGCGGGATGATGTATCAAATTTTGAACATAGCGTGTGAAATGCCGCCAGCCCGCTTGACCCCACTACCGGAAAGGAGGACGATCCGCCCATGACAAGTCACGGACCACTCGCATTGGCGGCAGATGAAGAAACTGCCGAAACGACCTCCAGCTCGATCTATTCCCGGATCCGGCACGATATCCTTTCAGGTGTCTTGCAGGCAAATTCGCGGTTGAAAATCTCCGAGCTTGCCCGCCGGCACGACACCTCGACCAACCCGGTGCGCGAAGCCTTGCAGCAGTTGCGCGGTGAGGGGTTGGTGCTATTTACCCCAAATCAGGGGGCGCGGGTCCGACCCATCGACATGGAATTTGTGCGCGACGTGGCCGAGGTGGGTTACCAGCTCGAACCCTATCTGTTGCGGCTTTATGTCGAGACGGCCAGCACCGACGACATCGCCGAGCTGGACAAGATACAGGCCGAGATCGGAGAGCTGAACTTTACCGATCGCGAGCGCCACACAATGCTGGACCGGCGGTTTCACGAAACCATGTATGAACGGCACTATAATCGTGTGGCGTTTGGCGTCTGGAACCAGCATCGCGAGATCATGGGGTCGATCAGTACCCGCATCCCTATCGCCATGGGCCGTCAGGAGGCCATCCTGCGCGAGCATCGTAGCCTGATTGACGCCATCAAGCGGCAGGATGTCGATGGCGCGATTGCTGTACTCAGCCAGCATATCGGTGATGCCGGGCGGCATCTGGTTGACCAGCTCCGGATTGAGCAGACCCGCGCCACCCGCAACCGCAGTGCCTGAGAAGGCCTGCTGCCAACCCCCCAGCCCGCCGCGACCGGCGGCCCAGACCCGGCGACTGCCCCGCACGGATAGGTCGGGACGGCGTGACCCCGATGTGGTGCACGTGCCCGGTGGGCGCGCCCTGTTAGGAACCGCCCGCCCCCTGATCGTTCCGGATGCCGAGGGCCCGCTGACCCATAAACGCGTGCGTGATCTTTGGTGGGAACGGGGGGCTGTCAGCATTGCTGCCTACCGGGCATTTGTGGATGCTACGGGGCATGTCACACTGGCCGAACAGTTCGGCTGGTCCTTTGTCTTTCACACCCACCTGCCCGGTGGCGCCGCGGGGACAGAGGGTATCGACGGGCTTGAATGGTGGCGCAAAATTAACGGGGCCAGCTGGGCCAGACCCTTCGGGCCGGATGTCACCGACATTGATGAAACCCTGCCTGCCACGCATATCGCCTGGGACGACGCCCGGGCCTATGCCGCATGGATGGGCGGCCGCTTGCCCAAAGAGGCGGAATGGGAACATGCCGCCCGCGGCGGGCTGGGCGATGTCCGTTATCCGTGGGGCGATGACGATCCGGACGACACCACGTTCCTGCCCTGCAATATCTGGCAAGGGCATTTCCCGATGCAGGATACCGGCGCCGATGGTTTTGCCGGGCCGGCGCCGGTGCTGGCGCTGGCGCCAAACGGGTATGGATTGCACCACATGGTTGGCAACGTCTGGGAATGGACGGCAGAGCCATTCCGGCTGCGATCCCAAAGCCGCGACGCCCGCCGCCGCATGGCCGAGGCGAAGGGACAAAAACTGCTGAAGGGCGGATCATATCTGTGCCACGAAAGCTATTGCCACCGCTACCGTATCGCTGCGCGGTCGGGAAACACGCCCGACAGTACAAGCGGGCATACCGGGTTTCGCGTGGTCTATGACCGACCGCCGACCTGACACTCAATTTGGGTGATGGTTATGCTGCTCGGCCCTGTCGCGCCCGTCAATATAGCTGCCCACGGGCGGATGATGCCCAGGCCCGGCCAGCCAGTCACCTTCGGCGTGCATCCAATCGAACAGCCTGGCCTTCAGATCCGCCTGAACCGCCGCGATCTGTGGCTGCCCTGCAAGATTATGGCGCTCTTGCGGGTCGGTCTCCAGATCATACAGCTCTTCGATGTCATGCGGGCTCCACGCGTATTTGTAGCGCGCACCGCGAATGCCGCGAAAGCGGAACTGGCGCCCTTGATAGGCATCATAGACATATGTCGCGTGATCTGCCGTTGTTTCCCAATAACTGCGGGCGAACTCATCCGTGCGTAGCAAGTCAGTGCCGCCGCTGCGCGCAATCATGGTGGGAAAAAGGTCGCGGAAACTGACAAACGCATCCGAGGTCGCCCCGCCCGTATCGCCAGGCGCGCGGATCAGCATCGGAATACGCATCACTTCATCATAAAAGAACGGTCCCTTGTCGAACCAGCCATGCGCGCCCAGCATTTCGCCATGATCGGCAGTGAATGCGATGGCGGTACTGTCGTCCAGCCCATGCGCGGATACCGCATCTGTCAACCGTCCGAACATGGCGTCGATATAGGAACAAAAGCCCCAATAATGCTGCGCAGTGCGGCGCCAATCCTCTGCCGTCATATGTGACGTGTCCTGACAGGGCCAATAGGATGCAGATTGCGCCACGGGCTTGCCCACCTCCGAGAATTGCGGACACCAGTTATCCGGTACGAAATCCGACGGCAGATCATCATAAAGTGCCACATATTCTGCGGGGACATGGTGGGGGAAATGAGGCCCATGCAGACAGACCACCAGGCAGAACGGCTGATCCTTTTTGGCGAGATCGGCCAGTTTGTGGATGGCCGCATCAACGCGCCTTTCATCCAGCGGGATACCGTCTGTGATCGTGCCGTAATAGGGGGATTTACGTGGTTCGGCGAACCGCACGTCGCTGGTATTCATCAGGGCCAGATCACCACCATCGCTGAGAATGACATCGTCAATACCGCGATCATGGATCGTGCCGTCGCCCAGATGCCACTTGCCAATGAACGTGACGTGATAGCCGTCATCGCGCAATCGTTCCAGATAGGTGGTCTGGGCGGGGTGCAGCTTGCCATGCGGGTAAAAGGACGTTCCCTGCACATTATCCATGGTGCCGTTCTGGTGCGGCAGCTTGCCGGTAAACAGACTGCCACGGGCGGGTGTGCACAGGGGAACTGTCGTGAAGGCATTGACGAAATTCGTTGCGGTTTTTTCGAATGCTTTCAGATGGGGCAGCTTGGCGGGATGCCCCGGCGCGTTCAACGTGTCCCAACGCCATTGGTCGGTCACAAAAAGAACCATGTTCTTGCGATCTGTCATGCACGTATCCCCTGATTTTGATCGTCGCCCAGCATATGGCAATTCATCTCAATTACCATATCGCGCTCTATTTTTCAAAAATAATGTATGATTTTATAATTTTCATGCTACGGTAAGGCAACGATGGATTCGAATTGGGAGGCGAATCGTGGAAAGCTCATCCGCAAGCGACGTCGAAACAGCGGCAATCACACCGCTGCCATCAACGTCCCGCGACGCGCAAATCGCCAAAATCGAAACCATTCTGGCACGTGTCGGGGTGCGCAATCAGCTTTTGATCCGTGTCGAAACAAATGACGGGCTGATCGGTTGGGGCGAATCCGGTCTGTCGTCACGCGAACAGGCCGTGGCTGCGGTTGTTGCGGATTTTGCCCGCTTTCTGATCGGACAGGACTCGCGCCAGATCGGGCGCATCTGGCAGGAAGCCTACCGCAGTCAGTATTTCGAAGGCGGGCGGGTGCTGACGGCTGCGATCTCGGCCATCGACATCGCGCTGCATGACATTCTGGGCAAGCGCCTTGGTGTGCCGGTCTATCAGCTGCTGGGCGGCAAGCAGCGCGATGTTGTGCCCAGTTTTGCAAGCTTCATGGCCGCTGATGTTGATCAGGCGCTGGCAGATACCCGCACCCTTGTGAATGACGGCTGGGATTGCGTGCGCATCTATCCGGCAGGGTTCGACAGCGGCAGCACGTTCAATCCGCGTACCACCCTGGACAAGACCGTCAAAATCCTGACCGTGATGCGCCAGGAATTCGGCCGCAACCTGACCATCGGGATCGACCTGCACCACCGGTATACCCCGGCTGAAATTGCCAGTTTCTGCAACATGCTGCCTGCTGGCACGCTGGATTTTCTCGAAGAGCCGATCCGCTGCGAAACACCTGAAGCTTACGAAATGCTGCGCCGCATGACGAATATCCCCTTCGCGGTAGGCGAGGAATTTGCGTCAAAATGGCAGGCGGGTCCTTACCTCGATAAGGCGCTGACCCAGTATATGCGCCTGGATATCTGCAACATTGGCGGTTTCACCGAGGCGATGAAAGTCGCCGGCTGGAGCGAGCGTCACTATATCGACCTGATGCCGCATAACCCGCTTGGCCCGATCTGCACCGCGGCAAGTGTGCATATGTCCGCGGCAGTTCCAAATTTCAGCTGGCTTGAGACGCGTCAATCAAGCGTCGAAAACCTCGGTTTTCATGACCAAGCCCTTTTTCCGGTTCAAGTCGCGCTGGAGGGCGCGGTTTACGTCGTGCCGGACACGCCCGGCCTGGGGGTCGACGTCGACGAAGATGCACTGCGGAACGCAAATGCATCACATGTTGAATGCCCCCATCTCAGCCGGCCTGATGGATCAGTGACCAACTGGTGATCAACAACAAGACGACCGACAAGTGGAGGAGGAAAGACAATGAATATGGTGAAGTCGACAAAGAGATATCTGGTGTCCAGCGTTGCCGCCCTGGGCCTGTGCGCCTTGGGTGCGCTGCCTGCCTTTGCAGAGGATTACGCGCAAGCACCGTTCTTTGATGCGGCAGTGGAGTCAGGTGACTTGCCCCCGGTGGACGAACGTCTGCCCGCCAATCCGCTGGTGCTTGAGACGCTTGGTTCTATCGGGGAATATGGCGGCACGATGCGCCGGGCCATTCTGGGCGGCGGTGACCAGCACAACATCGTGCGGACCATCGCGCATGAAAATCTGGTCCGCTGGTCCGCCGACTGGACCGAGGTCAAACCCAACATCGCCGAAAGCTGGGAAGTCTCGGAAGATGCGACCACATTTACCTTCACGCTCCGCGAAGGGATGCGTTGGTCGGATGGCGCGCCCTTCACTGCGGATGACGTCATGTTCTGGTACGAGATTTTCTCGGACGAGCGGCTGACACCATCCAAGCACCCGATCTATGTTGGCCCCGAAGGCCCGGTAGCGGTGACCAAGGTTGATGACACAACTGTCGAATTCAAGTTCGGGTCCCCAAATGGGCTGTTCATCAACAACATGGCCTATGGTTTTGGCTACTATCCGGTCAACTACCCCAAGCATTATCTGTCGCAATTCCACATTGATCATAACCCTGACGGCATTCAGGCATTGATTGATGCCGAACCGGCAGCCGCTGGCTGGGTGTCACTGTTCAACCTCAAGGCCGGCCCAATGCACACCCCCGCATTCTGGCAAAACCCTGACCGGCCCACATTGCACCCCTGGAAGCTGCAAAATGCCTATGGCGCATCCGACCGTGTCGTGGCCGAGCGCAACCCGTATTTCTGGAAAGTCGATGCGGACGGCAATCAGCTGCCCTATTTTGACGCAATCACATGGGATCAGGTCGAGGACCCCGAGACGATCCTGCTGAAGGCGTTCAATGGCGAAATCGACTACATGAACCGCCATCTGGGTCGCCCGGCAAACCGCGCCGTGCTGACCGACAATATGGAGCGGGGCCAATACGGGTTCTTTGACACCAACGATCTGCCATCCAACGGCGCGATCCTGATGCTGAACCTCAACAACCCGGACCCGGTCAAGAACGCCATCGTGAACGATCTGAACTTCCGCATCGGCCTGAGCCATGCGGTGAACAGGCAGGAAATCATCGACCTGATCTATTTCGGGTCCGGCCGCGCGGCGCAGACCGCACCACAGCCGGTATCGCCCCTTTATGATGAGGAAATGGCAACACAGTTTACCGAGTATAATCCCGATCTGGCGGCCGAATATCTCGACAAGGCGGGCCTGACGGAAATGGACGCCGACGGGTATCGTCTTGATCCCAATGGCGAGCGCTTCACCCTCGTCTTCCTGACGGCTGACGTGTTTGGTGCGCAATTCCCCGATGTGCTGGAACTTGTGGCCTCTTACGCCCGCGATGTGGGCATCGACATCCAGATCCGCGTCAGCGACCGTGCCCGCCTGCAAGAGATTGCGGCCAGCGCAGAACATGACGCCTATATCTGGAACTGTGCCGGTGGACAGTCCGACGCCTATACCTCGCCGGAATGCTATCTGCCATTTGGCACGGCCGTCTACTGGGCCCCTGAATGGGCCAAGTGGGGTGTTGACCCCAGCACCGGTATCGAACCCCCACAGCACATCAAGGACCTCTTCGTCGCCTATGACGAGGTCAAGGCCGCTGCCACGCCGGAACAGCGTCAGGCCGAAATGGAAGAACTTCTGGAAATGTCCAAGGCACTGTTACTGACCGTTGGTCTGGTGCAAAGCGATCCTGCCTTTGGTGTGGCGCGTAACAACGTGCGCAACCACCCCAATCCGCTGCCGATCTCCGGCCAGCTTTGGTATCCGTCGCCTTACGTTAGCCAGATGTACTACGAGGGTGGCAAATCACTGCCGTAAGCTCTCTCTCCCGTCGCGACCGGGGTTTGCCTCCCAGGCTTCGGTCGCGGCACCTAATACGCTTTGTGATCCCACCCCGTCAGATCAGCATCAAAGCCACCTCACCCCGCCCGTAAACGCAGAAAGGACAGCCGATGATCGGATATTTCTATCGCCGCATCCTTTATATGATCCCGACTGTGTTTCTGGTCTCTATCGTGACCTTCATCATCATCCAGCTGCCGCCCGGGGACTATCTCGATACGCTCGCCGCAGAGCTGAGCGATAGCGGCGGTCTGGATACCGGCACGTTGCAGGCGCTGCGTGATCAGTATGGGCTGGGGCAGCCCATGTATATCCAATACTGGAAATGGATCACCGGTATCCTGTTTCAGGGCGATTTCGGCCTGTCATTTGAAAAGAACCTGCCGGTCAATGAACTGATCTGGGATCGGCTGGGCTGGACCTTTGCGATTTCGCTGCTGACGTTGCTGTTCATCTGGGCGGTGGCCCTGCCAATTGGCATCTATTCAGCGGTGCGCAAATATTCGGTCGGGGATTACGCGGCCACGTTCTTTGGGTTCATCGGGCTGGCTGTCCCCAACTTTCTGCTGGCTCTGGTGATGATGTATGTGGCGTTCAAGTATTTCGGCCAAAGTGTCGGCGGGCTGGTCAGCCCGGAATATATCGACGCGCCCTGGGCCTGGGACAAGTTCGTCGATCTGATGAAACATATCTGGATGCCGATTGTCGTGGTGGGCACATCAGGTGCGGCTGCGTTGATCCGCATCATGCGCGCCAACCTTCTGGACGAGCTTTATCGCCCCTATGTCGTCACCGCCCGGGCCAAGGGGATGTCCGAGTTTCAGCTATTGATGAAATACCCTGTCCGGGTCGCGCTTAATCCGTTCATCTCGACCATCGGATGGATTCTGCCCACCCTTGTGTCGGGCGAGATCATTGTGGCGGTTGTGATGAACCTGCCGACCACTGGCCCGATGCTGCTGCGCGCGCTGCTGGTGCAGGACATGTATCTGGCAGGCTCGCTGATCCTGATTGTCAGCCTGCTGACCGTTCTGGGCACCCTGATTTCCGACCTGCTGCTGGCCTGGATTGATCCAAGGATACGCTACCAATGAGTACGCACGCCACAGACCTGCCCGAGCCACAAGATGATGTGCGGATGCCCGCCCTGCTGGGGCCAACCGCCCTGATGTGGCGCAAGTTCAAACGACATCGTGTGGCCTATATCAGCCTGTGGGTGGTCGTTTTCATCTACGTTCTGGCCCTTTTCGGAGAGTTCTTCACCACGACCGATATTGATGAAACCAACGTGCGGGCCCCCTTTGCGCCCCCGATGGGTGTTTCACTATTCGTCGAGGATGAAGACGGAACATCGACATTTCAGTTGCATGCCAAGGGTCTGAAACTGGAACTGGATCGCGAGGCGATGCGCCGCACCTTCGTGCAAGACCCCGAAAAGATCATACCGCTTGGCTTTTTCGTACAGGGATACGAATATGAGCTGCTGGGCCTCATCCCGATGACGACCCACTTTTTCGGCCCGAAAGATCCGCGTGATCGGGTCTATTTCTGGGGCGCTGACAGGCTGGGCCGGGATATCTACAGCCGGATCATCATGGGAACGCGCATTTCGATGTCCATCGGGCTGGTTGGTGTGGCGTTTTCGCTGTTCATCGGCGTCTCGCTTGGCGGCATTTCGGGCTATTACGGGGGATGGATCGACAACGCCATTCAGCGGCTGATCGAATTCATCCGGTCTATCCCGACAATCCCGCTCTGGATGGGGCTGGCGGCTGCGATCCCGTTGGGCTGGCCACCGTTGCGCACTTATTTCGTGGTGACCTTGATTGTCTCGATGATCGGCTGGACCGGGCTCGCCCGGGAAGTCAGGGGCAAATTCTTGAGCCTGCGCAACGAGGATTTCATCGTTGCAGCACGGCTGGACGGATTGACCGACTGGGAAGTGATCTGGAAACATATGGTGCCCAGCTTTTCCAGCCATATCATCGCATCGCTGACACTTGCCGTGCCTTTGATGATTTTGGCCGAAACCTCGCTGTCCTTTCTGGGGATCGGATTGCAGCCCCCCATCGTCAGCTGGGGAACCTTGCTGAAAGAGGCGCAGAATATCCGGACAATTATTCAGGCCCCGTGGCTGCTGATCGCCCCCGGCACGATGATTGTTGTTGCAGTGCTGGCACTGAACTTTCTAGGGGACGGACTTCGTGATGCCGCAGACCCAAATGCACACTGATCCGCTGGTCGAAATCCGCAACCTGCAGACCCACTTCTTTACCGATGACGGGGTAGTCAAAGCCGTCGACGGGGTAGATCTGGATGTATACCCGAACCGCACCCTCTGCATTCTGGGGGAAAGCGGGTGCGGAAAATCAATCATGGCCCGATCCATCCTGCGCATTGTCGACGCGCCGGGGCGGATCGTGGATGGGGCAATCACCTATCGCAACGCCGATGGGCAAACCATTGATCTGGCCAAGGCCCGGCACGGGTCGCGGGAACTGCGCGCAATCCGTGGTCAGGATATCGCGATGATTTTTCAGGAACCGATGTCCTCGCTCGGGCCGATCCAGAAGATCGGCAAACAGATTACTGAAACGATCCTGCTGCACCGTCCAATGTCCAAGGCCGAAGCAAAGGAAACAGCGATCGAGATGCTTGACCGGGTGGGCATACCCAAACCAGCCGAGCGGTTCGAGGCCTATCCGTTCGAGCTGTCGGGCGGGATGCGTCAACGGGCGATGATCGCCATGGCGCTGTGCTGCCAGCCACGCCTGCTGATCGCCGATGAACCAACAACCGCGCTGGACGTCACGACACAGGCTCAAATCCTCGATCTGATCGCCGAACTGAAGGACGAATTTCAGATGGGCGTTATGCTGATCACCCACGATCTTGGGGTTGTGGCCGAGGTGGCCGAAGACGTGGCAGTGATGTATATGGGCACCGTTGTCGAAAGAGGCGACGTCTATTCGATCTTCGAGAACCCGCAGCACCCCTACACACAAGCCTTGCTGAAGTCAGTCCCCCGTATGGGCATGACCCGGCAACATCGCCTGCCTGCCATTCGGGGCATGGTCCCGCACCCGTTGGCCCGCCCGTCCGGCTGCACCTTCCGTACCAGATGCGACCATTTCATGCCCGGTATTTGCGACAAGGCCACACCGCCCATGACGCCCGCAGGTGACAGTGCTGCTGCGTGTTTCCTGCATAGCGAAAGCGCGGCTCATGAGTGATCCCATTCTACAGGTCCGCGATCTGGACATGCATTTTCCCATCGGTGGCGGGCTGTTCGGCAAACCGACCGATGTGGTGCGTGCGGTCGATGATATCTCTTTCGATGTGATCCGGGGCGAATCCTTTGGCGTTGTGGGCGAGTCCGGCAGTGGAAAGACCACACTGGGCCGGTGCATCATGCAGATTTTGGAACCCACCGCAGGATCCATCCGGTTTCATGGGCGCGACAAGGATGCGGTTGAACTGGTGGGCGGCGAAAAGGAACAGCTGCGCGGCATCTGGCGGGCAATCCGCATGGTGTTTCAGGACCCGCAATCATCCTTGAACCCCCGTCTGCGGGTGATCGAACTGGTGGGCCAATGCCTGCGCAAATCCGAAGGGTTAAAGGGGCAGGCTCTGGCCGATCGGGTATCCGCCCTCCTGGAGCAGGTTGGCCTGCGCAAGGAATTCCTGCTGCGCTACCCCAACGCATTCTCGGGCGGGCAACGGCAGCGGCTGGGGATCGCCCGCGCATTGGCCACAAACCCCGAACTGATCATCGCCGACGAGGCCGTATCGGCATTGGATGTGTCCATTCAGGCGCAGACGCTGAACCTGTTGCAGGACCTGCAATCAGAATTCGACCTGACGTATGTCTTCATCGCCCATGATCTGGCCGTTGTGGAACATTTCTGCGACCGGATTGCAGTGATGTATCTGGGCCAGGTGGTCGAGCTTTCGACAACCGAAGAGTTGTTTCGCGCCCCCAAACACCCCTATACTCGCGCCCTGCTTGAGGCCGTGCCAATCCCTGATCCACGCGCCCGCAGGGGCAAGCGTCAGCCGGTGGCGATCAGTGACGGATCCGTCAGCAAGACAGGCTGCCGTTTCGCATCACGCTGCCCGCATGCAACCGATTTGTGCCACTCCACCAGCCCGCCGAAAAAAACCATCAACGGGGCCGATATCCTGTGCCATTTCGCCGGAGAGATTTAAGAAATGAAAGACGCCATGACGACAGCTACATTCGCAAAGAAAATGTATATCGCCGGTGAATTGACCGATGGTCAGGGCACGGTGGATGTGTTGAACCCGGCCAATGACCAACTTGTGGCCAGCGTCCCCACGGCGGGCATTGACGATGCAGATCGCGCCCTGGCTGCAGCGCGTGATGCGTTTCCAATGTGGTCACGGACGTCTATCGCAGAACGGCAGATGTGGATGCACAAGTTGCGCGATGCCGTGATCGCCAATGAAGACCATTTGCGTGACTGCATGCACCACGAGATGGGAAAACCATGGGGCAACACGCAAGAGGATTTCGACAGTCTCAAGAATTCGCTCGAATTCTACGCCGATGAGATCGCCCGCATTCATGACACCGCTGTAGCTGACCGGGCGGGCACGCATACGCATCGGCTTGTCCACGAACCGGCAGGCGTCGCCCTGGCGTTTCTGGCATGGAACTTTCCGCTGCTGAACCTGGCGTTCAAGATCGGCCCAGCCATGGCCGCAGGCTGCCCGATCATCATCCGCCCGTCAGAACAGACCCCCATCTCGGCCTATGCTGTCGGCGAACTCTGCGCGCAGACCGGTTTGCCGCCGGGCGTCGTGCAAATTCTGTGCACCGATGGATATGACGTGGCCGACCATCTGTCTGCCTCCCCCGTTCCGGCCCTGATCACGCTGATCGGCTCGACCAAGACCGGCCAGCATATCATGCGAACGGGCGCGACCAGCATCAAGAAATATTCGATGGAACTGGGGGGCAACGCCCCCGTTCTGATCTTTCCCGATGCCGATCTGGATGTGGCTGCTGACATTGTCTGCGGGGTCAAATTCAACAATGCGGGCCAGATCTGCGTCTCGCCCAACCGGGTCTTTGTCCATCAGGACGTGCTGGAGGAATTTACCGCCCAGGCAGTTGCAAAAGCGCAAAATGCGGGTGTCGGCTGGGACAAGACCGCTGACATCCTGACCGGGCCGGTGATTGATGGCCGGGCGTGGGCGCGGCTGAAGGGGCTGATTGACGGGGCCGCCGCCGGGGGCGCGCAGGTTCTTGCCGGTGGCGACCGCCCCGGCGATTTGCCGGATGGGCATTTTCTGGCCCCAACCGTGCTTGGCAACGTTACCGAAGATATGGATGTCTACCGGCAGGAAACATTTGGCCCGATTGTCAGCATCATTCCGTTTGATGATGATACGGATCTGGATCGCATGGCGAATGATTGCGACGAAGGCGGGCTGACCGCCTATATCTTTACCCGCGACCTGGCATTGGCCGAGGATTGGGCCGCCCGTCTGCGATATGGCGAAGTCCAGATCAACGGGGTGAAATACGATATTGACCTGCCACATGGCGGTATCGGTCAATCGGGCATCGGGCATGATTGTTCGACGCTCGCATTGCATGATTATCTGGTCATCAAACGCATCACACGGGCGCTGCCTGCCTAAACGCGGCGCCTGACCTGGCATTGCATCTGGCCACCTTGCCTGCATGATAGGCAAACCAACCGGATGGGGCGAACGCGTCAGATGATCACAACACAAGATCAGGTCACCGTGGCCTTCACCCTGGCAGGGCAAGTGGGGGCCCGTGACTTTCCGGATTGGATCGCCCGGCACGCCGCAAAACTGGGCATAGCCTATGACATTGCCGAAAGCACACAGCGCAGCCTGAGCCTGCGGGCCACGGGCGCCGCCGAGATGGTGGATGCCTTTGCGCTTGCCTGCAGCCTGGGTCCACAAAGCGTCGAGATTGAGGCTTTGACCTTCGCTGATACATCCGCTGATTTGCGAAGTGACGGATTTTTCAGCGGTTGACGGCACATCACCCAACCCAAGGTGGAAAGCGTCCTGATATCGCTCAGAAAGCTTGATCTTGGACTTTTTCACCTTCTAAACTCATTGCCGGGTCTAAGAGGACATTGTGTGGACTGGGTTGCTGTCGGATTGTGCGAGGATGTTCCCGCGGGCACTGTTGTGCCGCGGCGCGTCCTCGGCACAGATCTGGCAATCTGGCGCAGTGCAACCGGCAAATTTCACGCCTGGGGGGATCGTTGCCCGCATCGCGGCATGCGGCTGTCACACGGTTTTGTCCGGGGCGAGGTTTTGTCCTGCATCTACCATGGATGGCAATACGGCACGGATGGTGCCTGCGGCTATATTCCCGCCCATCCGAACCTGACCCCGCCCAAGACGATTTGCGCGCAAACCTATCCATGCAATCAGCATGATGACGCGATATGGGTCACGTTGTCCGGAACAGACCAACCCCTGCCAGATGTTGGCGGGTGCCGCCCTGTCCGGTCCCTCGACTTCGCAGTTCCGGCGGCGGACATCGCGGCATGGTTTGGGCAATCACTTGCACCGGTCATTACGGTTGCAGCACCGCATGACCTGCATATCGCATTGCAGCCCAGCACGGACAACGCGTGTATGGTCCATGCATTCGCCCCGGCGGATCAGGATCGCAAAGCCGTTTCACGATATCTGGAACAGATACGGGCCGATATCGAGGAGGCCGCATGAACGACGCCGCCGATCATCACTGGTATCCGGTTGGATTGCTGTCCGACATTACTACGCCCCGCCAGACGTTACTGCTTGGGCAGGACATCACGGTTCAGGGGGACGGCACCGGTTATCAAGTGATCAATGCGGCTGGTCAGGCCATGCCGACCATCCAGCGATTTGGGCATTTGTGGACAAGCCCCGGCCAACCGAACCGTGATCTTTTCACGATCCCCGAGACGGATGCGCCCGGTCGCAGATTGGTTGATGTGGGTTCTGTGCGGGTAAAGTGTTCGCCCCTGCGGGCGGTCGAGAACTTTCTCGACATCGCGCATTTCCCCTTTGTGCACACCGATATCCTTGGCGCAGAACCACATACCGAGGTTGCCCGGTATCAGGTCGATATCCGCGAAGAGGTGGACGAGGTCTGGGCCACGAAGGTCAAGTTCTTTCAGCCGCAGGCCGCCAAATCCGCCGAAGGCGGGATCACGACCGAATATATGTACCGGGTGCCCGCACCAACCTGCGCGGTCTTGTACAAGACCTGCCCGCCGCGCCCGGGCGAATGGGATGTGATCACCCTGTTCGTTCAGCCCCTGACCGAAGAATGGTGCGAGGTCTGGCCATGGATGGCGCTGTATGATGACCAATCCACCATGGCCGAGATGATCAGCTTTCAACAGCTGATCTTCATGCAGGACCGATCGATCCTGGAAAACCAGATACCGCGCAAGCTGCCGCTTGATCCGGGGCTTGAGGTGCCGACACAGGCTGACATGACATCGGTTGCGTATCGGCGCTGGCTGAAACGGATTGGGTACACATATGGGGCGCAGTTGGTGGCCGCATGATCCTGTATGACTATGTGCTGAGTGCCAGCTGCTACAAGCTGCGTTTGATGGCCGCCCTTTTGGGGCAGCCGTTGACATTGCGCGCGGTGAATTTTCATCCGGGCCGGGAACATAAATCACCCCAGATGCTGGCATTGAACCCGCAGGGAACCCTACCGATCCTGCAAGATGGCGATCTGGTATTGACCCAAAGTGCGGACATGCTGCGCCACCTCACCCGTGATCACCCGGACTGGCGGGGCGCCGACGATCCGTGGCTGTCTTTTGCTGCCGACCTGAACGCAAGCCTCGGCCTGGCCCGGCTACACGACATCCTGTGCTATCCGGCAGATATCTACGCCGTCCGGCGGGCGGGCGTGCAGCAATTGCGGCAGCTTGAGGCGCATCTGGCCGAACAGCGGTTTGATGGGCTGACGTTTCTGACAGGGTCAAGGCCGACCATCGCCGATATCGCCTGTTTCCCCAATACCGCGCTGGCCCCTGATGGGGGCGTCAGTCTTGATGTCTATCCGTCCATCCGCCTGTGGATGCGGGCCATCCGGTCGCTGCCCGGTTTCATCGAAATGCCGGGCATTCACCGCCTGCACGAGTTGGAGCGCCCGTCATGACGGCGGTATTACTGAAAGGCTGCGCGGCGGTTGTGACATCGGCCTATGACCCGGTGCTGTGGGACCATGATATTTTGTGCCAAGACGGGGCGATTACAGCCATCGGCCCCGATCTTGCCCGGGCGGCACCAGCAGGGGCCGAGATCATCAATGGGGCAGGGCTTTTTGTCTATCCGGGGTTGGTCAACACGCATCATCACTTCTTTCAGTGCTTCGTGCGTAACCGGGCCGCGCTGGACTGGACCAGATACAGCGTGATCGAATGGCTTGACCGGATTTATCCGATCTTTGCGCGACTGACCGAGGATTGCTTTTACCACAGCGCCGTTGTTGCGATGGCAGAACTGATCAAGCATGGCTGTACCACGGCCTTTGACCACCAATACTGCTTTCCAAAACATGCAGGCTCGCGGATCATTGATCGGCAGTTCGAGGCGGCCGACCTGATGGGGATGCGGTTTCACGCGGGCCGGGGCGGAAACACCCTGCCCAAATCCGAAGGCAGCACCATTCCGGACGAAATGCGCGAAACAACCGACGCATTCATTGCGGATTGCGCCCGTGTGATCGACGCCTATCACGACCCGGCCCCCCTTGCGATGCGGCAGGTTGCGGTCGCGCCCTGCCAGCCGGTCAATTGTTACCGCGAAACATTTGTGGAATCCGTCGCCCTTGCCCACGACAAAGGTGTGATCCTGCACAGCCATGTGGGCGAAGGCGAAAGCCCTGTCATCGAACAGGTCCATGGGATGCGCACGGTCGATTACTGCGAAAGCCTTGGCTTTGCCGGGCCGGATACGTTTTATGCCCATTGCTGGGAGCTGTCGCGCGAAGAGCTGCAAAAGATGGCCGCGGCCGGCACCGGCGTCGCGCATTGCTCTGAACCTGTCTATCTGGTGGGGGCGGAGATCACCGATATTCCGGCAATGGATGCGCTGGGACTGCGCGTGGGTCTGGGATGTGATGGCGCTGCGTCAAACGACAATTCCAACCTGATGCACTGCGTACATTCGGCTTATATGCTGCAGTGCCTGGCATCTGCGTCCCGGCAGGATCCGGTTCCGCCGCCTGCTGCCTTTCTTGCCTACGCAACCGAAGGCGGTGCATCGCTATTGGGGCGCACGGATATCGGGGCGCTGCGTCCCGGCATGGCGGCGGACCTCTTTGCGATTGATACGCGCAAGCTTGACTATGTGGGCACCCGCCACGATCCGATCAGCCTGATTGCCAAGGTCGGGATTGGCGCACCGGTCGACCTGACAATGATCAACGGACGCGTCGTCTGGCAAAACGGCGCATTTCCACATCTGGACGAGGGCGCGCTGTTTGCCGCCGCCGAAAAGACACTTCACACCATATTGCCACAAACAGGGGGACTATAAATGTCATACACCACCAAACGCCGCACGTTTCTGAAAGGATCGCTTGCCGCGACAACCGCCATTGCATT
Organism: Yoonia sp. SS1-5; assembly: GCF_038443705.2. NCBI lineage: Bacteria > Pseudomonadati > Pseudomonadota > Alphaproteobacteria > Rhodobacterales > Paracoccaceae > Yoonia > Yoonia rhodophyticola. The sequence goes on from NZ_CP151767.2 coordinate 2,216,487, forward strand.
GCCGATGCGGGCAATGGCCGACGACACGCTGAAAATGGGGGTGGTATTACCCTCACCCGAGGCGGATGTGGGCTGGTCGCATACCTTGATGGACGGCGTCCGGACCGTACAAGAGGCCTACGGCGACAAGATCGAAGTCACCGTGCTTGAAAACATCGCCGAAGGGCCAGATGCGGACCGGATCGCCAATGGGCTGGTTGCGGATGGTAACACCGTCCTGCTGCTGGGGTCCTTCGGGTATCAGAATGGCGGCGTCCAGATCGCCAAGCGCCGGCGCGATGTGTCGATCATTCACGCATCCGGCTTTCTGACAGAGCCGAATTTCGCACCATTCACCGCGAAATATTGGCAGGGCACCTATCTGATGGGGATGGCCGCCGCATCGCTGAGCCAATCCAAGAAGCTTGGCTGCGTCGGCGCATTTGCAATCCCCGAACTGATCACCTCGATCAATGCCTTCATGCTGGGCGCCAAATCTGTCGACCCCGAGATCGAAATGAGCGTCGTCTGGGTCAATAGCTGGTTTGACCCGGCCTCTGAACAGGACGCGGCCAAGGCCCTGATCTCGCAAGGGGCTGACGTGATCTTTTCCAATGCACAAGACACCCCGTCCGTGATCGCCGTGGCGGAAGAGGCCGGGGTTTATGCATGGAACCTCAACTCGTCCATGAAGTCATACGCCCCATCGAAATATCTGGGCGTTGTCGGCACCGACTGGGGCCCGCATTTCAAACGCCTCGTTGATGCCCATGTCGCGGGGGAGTTCCCGGGCGAAAACTTCTGGCTGGGGATGGAGGACGACATTGTCTACACCGCCGACTGGAACCCCGATATCCCCGCCGATATTGTGGCAAGCATCGAAGCCCGACAGGCCGAAATCCAGGCCGGCACATTCGACGTCTTCAAGGGGCCACTGACCGATCAGGCGGGCGCAGAGCGGGTCGCTGACGGTGTCACCATGACGGATGATGAAATACTCAGCATGGATTGGCACGTCACCGGCGTGACAACCCCGCTGCCTTCATGACCGAACCGGCCCTATTGACCCTGTCAGGCGTGTCAAAACGCTATGGCACGGTTCAGGCCAACAAGGCGATCGACCTGGCTGTCAGGCCCGGGTCGATCCACGCCGTTCTAGGTGAGAACGGCGCTGGCAAGTCCACATTGATGAAACTGATCTACGGCGTCGAACACCCCGATGAAGGCACCATCGCCTGGAACGGCGCCCCGGTCCAGTTGGCCCGGCCATCGGATGCGCAGGCATTGGGCATTGGTATGGTATTTCAACATTTTTCGCTATTTGAGACGCTGAATGTGTTGCAAAATGTTTCCCTGATGGTCCCCGGCAAGCCAGCCGATCTGGCCCGACAGATTGGCGCGCTTGGACAAAAGTTCGGCCTGACCGTTGATCCCTATGCCATGGTTCACACCCTGTCCGTGGGCGAACGTCAGCGGGTCGAGATTATCCGCTGCCTGCTGTTGAACCCAAAACTTTTGATCCTGGACGAGCCCACATCGGTTTTGCCCCCGCAAAGCGTCAGATTGCTGTTTGACACCCTGCGCAAGTTGCAGGCCGATGGCACGGCCATCCTTTTCATTTCGCACAAGCTGGAAGAAATCCGCGAATTATGTGACGAGGCGACCGTTTTGCGCGGGGGCGAGGTGACCGGCCATATCGACCCGCGTGAACATGACGCCCGCGCGCTCGCACAGATGATGATCGGGCGCGCCATGCCCCAGGTGGCCGCATCCAGCGCCACTGAACCGGGCGAAATCCGCTTGCGCCTGACCGGCCTTAGTCATGCACGTGCGACGCGTTTTGGCACAAGTCTGGAGGATATCAACCTTGATCTGCACGGTGGCCAGATCATCGGAATTGCGGGTATTTCAGGCAATGGGCAACAGGAACTTGCGGCCCTGATATCGGGCGAAACCCGCGCCGGGCAATCCGATATGATCCAGATCATGGGCCGGTCTGTGGGCCACCTGGGGCCGATGCAACGCCGCAAACTTGGGTTTACCTTTGTCCCCGAAGAACGGCTTGGCCGTGGGGCCGTGCCCGAAATGTCGCTCGCCGATAACAGCCTGCTGACGGCGCATCGGCAAGGGATGCTCAGGGGCGGCTTTATCAGACGTCAGGTCGAAAAGACCTTTACCCGCCGCTGCATCGAGGAATTCGACGTCCGCACTCCCGGACCGGATGCCGAGGCCGGCGCCATGTCGGGCGGCAATCTGCAAAAGTTCATTCTGGGACGCGAGATCATGCTTGCCCCCGACGTCATGCTGGTTGCCCAGCCGACCTGGGGGGTCGATATTGGTGCTGCAACAGCTATCCGGCGCCGCCTTGTGGACATGCGCGACAGCGGAACCGCCATCCTCGTGATTTCTGAAGAGCTCGAAGAACTGTTCGAGATTTGCGACATCCTGCATGTCCTGCACGAGGGGCATCTATCCGCGCCCCTGCCCGTGGCCGAAACATCTGCGGATGATGTCGGGGCCTACATGATTGGAGCCAGCGCATGAGGTTGCAACTGATCCGACGCGACGCGGCCTCGCGCCTTGCGATGTTTGGCGCGCCCGCATTGGCCCTGATCCTGACCTGCCTAAGCAGCCTGATCCTGTTTGCGTTGTTGGGCATTCCCGCAGGCAAAGCATTGCATGCGCTACTGCTAAAGCCGTTTCTAAGCTGGTACAGCTTTTCCGAGGTGCTGCTGAAAATGGCACCGCTGCTGTTGATTGCGCAGGGTCTGGCCATCGGGTTTCGGGCAAATGTGTTCAACATTGGGGCCGAGGGGCAGTTTATCATCGGGGCGGTCTGCGCATCGGCCTTTCCGGTATTTTACCCCGACGGCAGTTTCCCGATGATGCTGCCTGCAATGATCATTGCAGGCGGGTTGGGCGGGATGGCCTATGCGGGCATTGCCGCAGGGCTGCGCACGCGCTTTGGGGCGTCCGAAATTCTCGTCACGTTGATGCTAAGCCTGATTGCGGTGCAGATACTGAACTACCTCCTGTTGGGGCCGTGGAAGGATCCGCGTGGCTTCAATTTCCCGCAAACCGTGATGTTCCCCGATAACGCGCTTTTGCCGCTGCTATTTGAAAATGTGCGGCCCAATATCTCGTTGATCTTTGCATTGGGCGCGAGCCTTTTTGCCTATCTGATGATGGAACGCCACTTTCGCGGTTATCAATTGCGCACGGCGGGCCTCGCGCCGAAGGCGGCCCGCTACGCGGGGTTTTCGGCCCCCCGGATGATCTGGCTCAGCCTTGCGCTCAGCGGGCTGGCCGCCGGGATCGCAGGGGCCAGCGAAGTTGCCGGACCACTGGGACAACTGCAACGATCTGTTGCAACAGGGTACGGATATGCGGCCATCATCGTGGCCTATGTGGGCGGGCTGCGACCCATTGGGATCATCGCATCAAGCTTTCTGATCTCGGTTTTGTATATCGGAGGGGACAGCGCGACCGTTTCCGCCGGGCTGCCTGTCGCGGCGGTTGAGGTCTTTCAGGGCATGCTGCTGTGCTTTTACCTGCTGACCTTCACGCTGATCCGCTTTCGGATCCAGATCACGCGAGGTGCAACCACATGAGCGCGCTCGAATTCCTTTTGGCCGGCACATTGGCTGCGGCCCTTCCGCTACTGCTGGCCGCTTTGGGGGAAATGGTGGTGGAAAAGACCGGCCTTCTGAACCTGGGGCTGGAAGGGATGATGGCCATCGGTGCCGCGATCGCCTTTATCTGCGTCTATCATTCCGGATCACATGGGCTTGGCTTTGCGGCAGCCGCGATTGTCAGCGCGATCTTGGCCATGGTGTTTGCGTTTCTGGTCATTTTTGTCCGCGCGAATGAGGTCGCGGCGGGCTTGGCCGTTGGTGTGTTGGGGCTGGGGTTGTCGGCGTTGTTTGGCAAGACATATGAAAGCCTGACAATCACCGGCCTGCCCGAATTCGGCCTGCCTGTCCTGTCGCAAATCCCGGTCATCGGCCCGACCTTGCTGACCCAGGATGTCGTGGTCTGGCTGGCCATCCTTGGCACTGTCGGGCTGTGGTTTGTGCTGAACAAGACAAAGCTTGGGCTGATCATCACCGCCGTCGGCGAGAATGCCGAAGCCGCCCGCGCCATTGGGTATCCCGTGGCAGCGATACGGTGTGCGGCGGTCGCATTTGGCGGGGCGATGTGCGGCTTGGCGGGCGCATACGCATCGACGGTGTACACACCGCTTTGGGCAGATGGTATGATCGCCGGGCGGGGCTGGATTGCGCTTGCGCTTGTCGTATTCGGCACATGGCAGACAGGCCGCGTCGCCTTTGGTGCGCTGTTGTTTGGGGTGTTGTCACTGGGCGAATTAACAGCCCAGGCGATTGGTGTCGCCATTCCATCGCAGGTTCTGTCCAGCCTGCCCTACATTGTCACAATCCTGATGCTGGTCGCGATTTCGCGTCATCGGCATCGCGCCAGCCTGCAGTAGATCAGCACCCTGCCGGGCAATCCGTAAAGAACGGCGCGCCCGGCAGGGAGGTACGATCACAAGGCACAAAGCGTTTGACGAAATGCCTGACGCATCACGCTTTATGCGATCAGGTCATCATCGCCAAATCCGAACACGCCGATCAATGTCACGCTCCCCTCTGACGCGCCGGTCAGGGTGATCTCGGTTCCGTGGATGGTATCGGCGAATGCAATATCCGAATCTTCAAGGTCGATGAATGCGAGCGTGTCCTGCCTGGCGTTGAAATCCTCGATCACGTCATCGCCAAAACTGCCCGCAAAGATGAACGTATCCGCACCGCGACCACCAAACAGCGTGTCGTCGCCTTCGCCACCGGTCACATTATCCCGGCCCCGACCACCAAAGATCAGATCGTCGCCGTCACCCCCGAACAGCGCATCAGCGCCGCGCCCGCCGAACAGATGGTCATCGCCATCGCCGCCATCGACGCTGTCGCGCCCGCGGCCTGCGAAGATCAGATCATCCCCATTTCCACCCGACAGGGTATCCCGGCCGCGCAGGCCAAGGATAATATCATCACCACCTTCGCCCGTCAGAACATTGGCCCGTCTGTCACCAACAAGGAACAAATCATCCGCCTGTTCCAAGAGGAACGTGGCGACGACGGGTTCGTGATCCGACGCGAAATCAGCGAAGTCGTTGTTGACATGCACAACATCGACCTGCGCGCCGTCCAACAGGTTATCGGTGACAAAAACGTGGTCCAGAACCTGGCTGTTGCCCTGAAATACAAACGTGTAGGCCTCGTCACCCGGAAGCGCGTCGATCAGGTTCGTCAGAACCTTTTCATCCCCCGTACCGGGCAGATCCTCGGCCAGTTCGTCGGTGAACTCAAAGGTGTTGAGATCGCCCAGAACAGACACATTGGCATCGGGGTCAGCCGCCAGCAGCGCGTCGACAACCTGATTGATGGCCAGCGCCTGTTGTTCGCGTGCGTCTTCGCCCGCCTGCAGGAAAGGCTGCTCTGCCCCAAAGATCGGCGTCGACCCAAACCGCGACGAGAAGTGATTGTTGATCAACGTCACATCATGGCCGTTGAATTCGAACACACCCAATAGCGGATCACGGGAGCCCGCGAATGCATCCGCGTTGCTGACCCCGTATTCGGCGAGAATATCGGATTCCAGCGTCTGCACGTCCTTGAGCGCAACCCGATCTGCATTCCAAAGAAACGCATTGCGGATGTTGCCCCCCGGTACGCCCCCGTTTTCGCCGTCTTCATCGACAACAGCGCTGACAAACTCGTAACGCGGACCGCCGGCAGCGACGATGGCATCGGCGATAGCTTGCAATGTGGCATCAGCACCAAGCGTGCCATCATCTGCAACACCGCTGTCATCCTGAATTTCCTGCAGCGCCAGAATATCCGGCGTACCCAGATTTTCGACAATTTGCAGGGCCAGTTGCGCGATTTGATCAGCATCGCCATCAGCCTCGGCCGCCGTCACGTTCAGGACGTTGTAGGTCGCGACGCTTAGCCTGTCGTCCCCGCCAACGACTTCGGTGATTTCAGCGACATTTGCGCTTGGGGTCTCGACCGCGAACAGCTCTGTCACCCTGACCTCGTAGTTGCCAAAGCCGTAGTCGATCACGCCGGTGATGTTTGAAAGGTCATCGCCCAGATTGATATCCGCCGGGTCAAACCCGTCAGGCAGCAAATCTGCATCAAACTGAATCTGAATACGTTCCGGGTTCAGGTCACCCAGCCCATCCGCATCGGCGTTCAGGTTCAGGCCACCCCGGTCATTCAGCCCCCCGTTGGGCGAGGTGACATTAGCACCGTCATCGGCCACAACCCAGGTTTCGCCAAATCGGTTCGTGGCAGAAATCGCGACCGGATTATAGACCGTCGCCAACATACCCTCGAGGCTTTCGTAAAAATCAATCGCGTCGGTTTCGGGGTTGAAAACGCCCGGATCGTCTTGAAGGTTAACAGGCAATTCGCCATCCGAAATGACGATTTCGCTGGGTGGATTGCGCCCCGCGGCACCAATCAGCACCGCGTCCGGCAGGGCATTGCCACTGCTTAGCACGTCGATCTCGACATTGCTTAGCTGTGTTGTCGACAGATTGCCGCTTGCCGCACCGCCGGGGATGAATTCACCGACCGTACCCTGAAGCCGGACCGCATCCCCGATTGCGACGCCATCCGTATTGCCGAAACCGGTAAAGACAAAGATCGCGTCAGAGGTGGCCGTGTCGCCATCCCCCTCTGGGTCCTGCACATAGAAACCAGCCCCATCAATGGCCGTTACGATGCCTGACGTGATCACATCATCGCCAACAAAGGCCGAGATATGCCCTGCCCCCTGAATTTCCGGAATTGTCAGGGTCGGCGTGGCGGGAATGATATCGTAGACAATTGTGCTGCCTGATATCTCATAGGCAACCGCGATTTGTGCATTGCCGCTTGTGCTGTCTTCTGCCGGGATAAAGGCAATCGTCTCGGGGCCGTGGCGGGCCACGTCACCCGCTGCGGTGGTATCGACAAAGGCCGGTGGAATGTAGTTCACGAATGTGGAATTGGCCGGGTCGCTGATGTCATAAATCATGATCCCGCTGTCGCGCTCTAACCCGATAAAGGCGTATGTTGCGTCGCCGACCTCGCCGATGATGATGGCTTCCGGCTCTGGGCCTTTTGCGTCAGACCGGTCTTCGCCATCGTCGCCATCATCATCGTTAAACCGCTCGGGCGCGCGGCTGGCAATGATCTGTTCAAACTGGGGGCCGGAATCGAACACAAGATTGCCCGCCGCATCAAAGATCGAGAATGATCGCGACGAGAATGTGTGCAGCACATCAATATCGCCATCCCCGTCCGTGTCGCCATCGACGGTCGACACCTCCAGCCGTTCCAGCCCGGTGATGTCAACGGCAGGGTCAAGCAGGCCATCTGCGGCCAGGTCCGCGACCCGATCTTCGTCAAAGTCGCGGCTATCGCCTTCGTTTGCGGTGGCGATATATGTCTGGCCATTCAGTTCGAAAGCGGCAATTGCGTCGGCCATCCGAAACCCGACAAGATTGTCAAAATTGGTGATATTGACGACCCCGTTGTCATCAGCGTCGATCTTGCTTTCGCTGCTGAAATCAACCGTCCCCAATGAGAAGATGTCAACAATCGCCCCGCTGGTCAGGTCAATCGTCGCAATCGCGTTACTTTCCTGCAGCGACACAAAGGCCTGGGTGCCATCGGGACTGATGGCGATATATTCAGGCTCTACATCCTCGGCCAGACTGACGCCCTGCTGAATGCGGATACCGGCGTCGCGGGCGCGATCCTCCAGCCCGTTGAACTGCGTGAAATCAAGGATAGTGGCGGCGGGGGCTGCCGGATTTGTCGTGTCGATGATGGCAACCGTCCCAAGCGGGTTGTCGTCGCTTTCGGTATCAGCGTTCTTTTCGCCCTCACCCGCGACAAGCAATTGGCTGCCATCCGCGTTGAATGTCAGCTGATCAGGCAGATTGCCCACATCGACAGTCGACAGTAGCGCCCCGGTCGCCGCATCAAATAGCGCGACAAACCCGGGTTGCGACAGTTCCACCGTTTCGCCAAACAGGTCCCGCGTGATATTCGGACGCGAAATGGCAACCGCGACAACACCATTGCTGACCGCGACGGATTGCACACTGTCAAACCCGTCAAGCGCGCTCAGATCAATCGACCCTGCTTGCGCATTGGCCGCGATGTCAAAAATGTCGATACGGTCGCGCGCCCCGTTGGTGACGTATAGTTTGCCATCCTCGTGCACGACCACTTCCGATGCGCCCTCGGCATCATCGGGCGCTTCACCTTCGCCCTGAAATTCCGCAGCGATTGCAAAACCAAGGCTTTCGGTTGCAACCGGCGCGCCTGCATCATTTTCGGGCAATGCAAGGTTCCGAACGCGCGGGTCATCCTGCCCTGCCAGATCGGAGGTCTGCATCGTCTGTTGTTCATTCGTCATTATCCTGGTCCCCACCATAGTCATCTTATAGGGCGCACACGCGCCGCAGCCGTAAAATCACAGCATCATGCAACAGCTTCACGACGGCCCATCCCGACGCAACTGCACATGTCCTGAACAGAATTGAAAATCGAGACCAACCGCCGCGCGATACGGCGATGGGCAATGCGAAAACTGCGTTTTTGTGAAATCCTATGGATCACGCGCACCTACATTGATGGATCAGTGATCCATCTCTCTCGACCAACAAAAATCGCACCCGGCGGCCGCTGCCACAGTCTGTTTGAAACCATTCGCGGCCAGCAAAAGCCTTGTTTGCCGCCCCCATACCGTTTCGCGCATCTGTGCCGGTTGCGAAAATGCGCAACTGCAAGCAGTCGGGTCACCCAGCCCGATACCTTTGACAGTACAGCCGCGCATTTTTGTTGCAATAGATTGCCGAGCACTTTCGGTGCGAGACGCTACGTCAATCAGCCGCGATACGGCCTGGAGGCACGGACGGCGCTGGCCCTTCATCATCATGCGCAAAACAAAAAGGGCCGCGTATGATCACGCAGCCCTTTCAATGTGAGTGGTCGTAAATTTGGGAGGGTCGTTCAGTGGGTCGTCAACGGTAAAAATTCATCAGCCTTTGGCGAGCGCCTCAAGCATCCGTTTGATTGCCATCATGCCCGGATCATCCAGTCCGATGGATTTATCGGCGTATACCCGGGCCCGCCCGATCTTGTTCGGCTTGTCCCGGAATGTGTCCAGCGTGGTATCAGCCGCGGCTTGCGCAGCCGTCAGCATGGCGGCGGGATCCTGCATGCCATCCAAGGCGGTGATGATCGCGTCCATGACATCAAGCATCGTCTTGTCGCCCAGATTGGCGCCACCCCGTGCGATCATCGCCTCTTGTGCCGCAGCCAGAAGCGCCGGCACCTGGGCCCATTCAACCGCCTCCTGCCCCTTGACGGACTTGCCCGCAGCCATCAGTGCGGTTGCCATCAGGGTACCAAAGCTTGATCCGGACACCGCCGTCACGCTTTTGGCGGCTGCAAACAGGGCCTTGCCAAGGTCGGCGGGCAGTTCATCGGTGATCCCCGAAAGGTTGTTGAACCCGTTGATCAACGTGACCCCAAGATCCCCGTCGCCCAACTGCCCGTCAAGTTCGTTCATCTCGGCCCCGATAGGGTCCACATGCGCATGGATGCGTGTGATCGCCGTCTTCAGGCTGTCTGTCGTAAGCGTCATTCTCATACCTTCCAGAAAGGGCAGTTTGCTGGCGCCTTCATCAGCTTTTCAAGCTGATCGTCCAGATGCAGGATCGACAGCGACGCACCGGCCATTTCCATGGAGGTCGCATAGTTGCCGATCATGTGCAGGGCCAATTCGGCACCGGCCTCGTCCAACCGGGCTTTGGCGCGTCGGAAGACCAGATACAACTCTTCGACAGGTGTCGCGCCCAAACCATTGACCAGCAGGGCCACGCGGTCACCCTTGCTCACCGGTTTGTCGGCCAGCAGCATATCCATCATTTCGTCGATGATCGCGTCGACCGGGCGAAGCTTGCCGCGGCGGACACCGGGCTCGCCATGAATACCCATGCCGATTTCCATTTCGTCATCCGCAATCTCAAATGTCGGACGGCCAGCCTGCGGCACCGTGCATGATGACAATGCCACCCCAACAGACCGGACATTGTCCGCCGCCGATTGGGCCAGTGCAGCAACTTCCTGCAGGGAATGACCCGCCGCCGCCGCCGCGCCCGCAACTTTCGTCACCAGAACAAAGCCCGCAACACCGCGACGCTTTTCAGCCTCATCCGGGCCGGCAGCCGCAACATCGTCGGATACGATGACCTTGGCGGTTTCGATATCGTCCATCTCGGCCATTTCGCAGGCCATGTCGAAATTCATCCGGTCGCCGCCGTAGTTGCCGACAACACATAGAACACCCTTGCCGGTATTCGCGAATTCGATTGATCCCAGCATCGGGTTCATATCGGGCGATGCAAACACGTCGCCCACAGCGCAGGCGTCAAGCAATCCATCACCAACATAGCCCGCGAAAACGGGAATGTGCCCAAAGCCACCACCGGATACGACCCCGACCTTGCCATCAACCGCATCGGGACGGCGCAGAATGCGACCTGTCGGACCATCAATCTTGTAATGCTCCGGATGCGCAAGCGCCATGCCTGCCAGCACTTCGTCAACGTAATTCGCGGCCTCATTAATGAGCTTTTTCAAGTGACGTTCCTCCCCCCGCAAACGCCTAAGCGTTTTGCATTGCAATATATCAGTTTTCTATTGTGAAATATGCTTCCAAGATCAACCTGTCAATGAAGATGTCATGGAGTCGCCCGTTCAATTGCGCTAGGCAGGCTGTTAAGCATCAAGAAACGGGCGGGCTGGCTATATGGTTCGGGAACTACAAAGCTCTATTGTCGAGAAAAGCGTCACTGTCGTGGATCTATTGGCCAAAACCTCGGGGCGTCTGACCCAAAGCGAGATTGCGGCCACAACCGGATTCAACAAAAGCTCGACCCATCGCATTCTATCGATTCTCATGGGCCAGGATCTGGTGACCTACGATGAAAGGGACCGCAGCTATTCGGTTGGCCCAAAGCTGATCAGCTGGGCCCGCGCCGCATGGGAGAAGATGGACCTGAGCCTGATTGAAGATCAGGATCTTGCGGAACTCAGCGAAGAAACGGGCATGAATGTCGCCGTTTCAGTGCTGAGTGAACATACGGTCACATTCATCAAGACACGCATCCCCCATCCTTACAGACTGGCCGTCAAGACGGGCGGGCAGTCCGAGCTGCACAATACCGCCGCCGGAAAGGTGTTTCTGGCACATATGACAACAGAGGCCGTGGATACGTTCTTTGCGCAGGCCGAATTGGAAAAGTTCACCGAGACCACGCTGACAACGCCAGACGCGTTGCGCGCCGATATGGCGGATATCCGTGAACGTGGCTACGCGATATCGGATCGCGAGGAGTTCTATCAGGTCGTCGGCCTTGCAGCGCCCATACTGGACTATGATCAGCGGATCCTGGCGGCGCTTAGCATCTGGATACCTTTGCGGGTCGCCTCATTCGAGGAACTCTTGGACCAGTCCGGCAAGCTTGTTGGAATGGCCGACCGAATATCGGCACGCTTCGGGCAGATGACCTGAGAGATATACCCGCACGGCGCGCTGATTTGCCCTTGGCAAATCTCAAAGAGTCATGCATTGTGAAATTCGGGTATTGCAATGCAACACTTCGCGGATGTGATTCCCGCCCCACCGACGGCTCGTTCCAGCGACAGAGAGATGTTGATGACCGCAAACAAGGCCATACCCGAAGAAATCCATTGGCACCGGACGGCGCCACCGCCCCCGGATTGCAGCCCCCTTGAGGGCACCATCAAAACAGATGTGGCGATTATTGGCGCCGGGCTGACGGGGTTGCGCACAGCCGTGACACTGGCCGAGGCTGGTACACAGACAATCGTGATGGACGCGCAGAGCATCGGCTTTGGCGCATCAGGGCGAAGTGGCGGGCAATGCAACCCGATCTGGCGCGCCACCCCCGATGACCTGAACAAACGCTTTGGAAATGCGCAGGCCGAACGCCTTGTTCAGACAACCCTGACATCCGCTGATGATCTGTTCGACGATATCAGGCGCTACGAGATTGATTGCGAAGCCGAGCAGAATGGCTGGCTTCAGACGGCGCATACCCGTTCTGCCGCAAAGGGTATCGCAAAGCTGGGCGAAAGCTGGCGCGCCGTGGGCGCAGATATCGAAGAGATTTCAGGCCCGGAACTGCACGCAAAATCCGGCTCCCCCGAATACAGTTTCGGACTAAGGCACGCCAAGGGCGGCTTTGTGCAGCCCATGGCCCTGACCCGCGGATATGCAAAGGTTGCGCAGGCCCATGGCGCGCAACTATTTGAAAAGACCCCCGCTACAAGCATTGAAAAGAAGGATGGCAAGTGGCATCTGCGCACCCCCAATGGGGAGGTTATCGCGGATACTGTGATCCTGACGACAAATGCCTATACCGACAAACTGTGGCCCGGATTGCAGCAAACCGTGCTGCCGATGGTCAGTGTGGCGCTGGCAACAGCCCCGTTGACTGCGGCGCAGCAGGCCAGCGTGCTGCCGGGGCGGATGACCATATCCGATACACGTCTCGCTATTTATTTTGCCCGCTATGACGCCGGTAACCGTCTGATCTTTGGCTGTGTCGGCAGCGGCGACAGCCCGCGGGATTGGGGTGGCGTCGGCCGCCTGCGCACCGGGTTGCGCACCGTGTTCCCGCAGATCGCCGATATCGACATCGAATGCTCATGGGCCGGACGTATCGGGGTCACCCAGGAAATGATGCCGCATCTTCACGAACCGGCCCCCGGCGTGTTGGCCGGGGTCGGCTTTAGTGGTCGCGGGATTGCGATGACGTCTGTTATGGGCCGCACATTGGCCCGCAAGGTGCTGGGCGGTGCAAATTCCGACCTGGCCTTCCCGGTCACCCCCATCAAACCCATGCCGCTATACGCCCTATCGCGGGCCTTTGTGCCTTTGATGGCGCCAGCCATGTCAACCCACGACCACGCAAGCGTTATTCTGGATCGCGGCTTTCGTCGGTCAAACCCAGAAAGAGCCGATCAATGAAATTCGTAAACTTCTCCGACCTCAAAACAGAGCCCTTCAAGAAGGAATTTGCCGAGGACATTATCGACGGAAGCCCCGAGCAGAATGTCTGGAGCCATTTTGTCGGCGCCGACGGCACCTTCAAATCGGGAATGTGGGACAGCACTGCGGGGGTGTTTCGCGGCCCCATGAACGACCAGATCGAATTCTGCCACATCCTTGAGGGCGAGGCCCGGATCGAGATCGCCGATGGCACATCATATGTGGTCAAGCCTGGCGACGCGTTTGTCATGGATAACGGGCTGCAGCCGGTCTGGCATGTCGATAAATACGTGCGAAAGCACTACGTGATCGTGTCTGTCGAAAACAGCTGATCGGCGTCGCCGCTGGCCACGGCCAGTGCGCGGACACCGCAAAATGGGCTGCCGCGTGATCAAACGCGGCAGCCCATTTTTGTTGGCTTATTCGGCTTTGTGCTGGTTGAACATGTCAACGACGATGTCCCAGCCTTCGCCATTGCGCTGCAGCACAAAGAGATACGTACCCTCGGCCTGCGCACCGGCCTTTTCAACGTCCAGATCGTAGCGCCCGATCATGACGGCCTGGGTGCCGTCATCAGACACGAAAAGCTCATCAAAGCTGTGGGTCAGAAAGCCCTCGTTCTGGATGATAAAGCCAAATGTCCCGCGTGGCACATCGAGGCCGGCGACCGGTGGCGTATCCGGCGCGATCCACAGTGGCGTATCGTTGTAGAGCGCCACAAACGCATCCAGATCATAGTCGCGGATGATTTCGTTATAGCGGTCATTATAAGCTGTCAGCTCGTTCTCGATCTCTGCCTTTTCGACAGCGAAGGAAGGGAATGCCACCAGTGTGGCGAGGGCAAAGCCCATCAGGGAGGAAGCCAAGCGCATCGTCTTGTCCTTTCAGTTTTTCAGATTTTGGGGTTTGATTTAGGTTTAGATGTCTTCGGGACGCAGGAAAATGACTTCGCGGGTCACCTGCCAGCGGTCGTTTTCAAAGATCAGATCAATGCTGAGCGTCAGATCCATATTGACGCCGCTCAGGTCGTTTTTGCGCGACAACAAGACATGTGCGGTATCACCGGCAACATCAATGCTGTGATATTTCGCCCAGGTGTTCATCGGCGGATCGCCCGCCGCACCCTTGGATGCAAACAGCGCTTTGAACGCGGCCTTGTCAGCGGTGTTCAGGTTGTGATCGGTGTCGATCATCACCACGTGAAGACTGTCGTGATAGATCTTCTCCAGCACGTCTACATCATATGTCGTGGCGGTCTGGATAAGGTTGTCAATTGCCTGACGCACCTCGGTTTGTTGTGGGGTATCAAGTGCCATTTTTCTGTCCTTTCAGGCGTGTTCAGGCGGCAAGCGTGCCGCGAATGGGGTAGTTGTTTTCCGGATTGCGAATGAAACGCAGACCGCCAAGCAGGGTCTTGAGGTCCGGGCGGGCGAAGGGCGCATTCGAGATGTCGGTGACCTGCACCTGACCATCTGCATTCACCACGAAAATGCCGGGTTCCGCGAAGGGTTTGTCTGTCTCTTGGGGCGAACGCGGCTCGGAGACATAAAGCCCCAGCGCATGCATCTGTGCGATGCTCAGATCATAGCCGACGGGGAAATTTGGCGTGACGGCTGCCATCTGATCCTGGGCTTTGGCCTTTGGGTCGGCAGACACGGCCACCACGTCCACGCCCAGCGCATGAAATTCGGGCAGCAGCGTTGTCAGCTCCTTCAGATAGCTGGTGCACATCGGGCAATGCTTGCCCCGATAGACAACAACCATTTGCCAGTCGCGCCCGTCGCGTGGCTGTCCAAGCGCAATTGATTCGCCGTCGAGACCGGGGACAACGATGTCCGGAAATGCCGCGCCGGCAGGGATTTTCTGTGCAGTCATGAGATGCTCCTTGCATTTTGTTATGATCGTTATAAAATACATCACAACGACCAAGTCAAGGATTTTGTAATGAACGTCACAAAAAAAGCTGGCCGGCCGAAAAAGTTCGACCGCGATGAGGCATTACTCAAGGCGATTGGTGTCTTCTGGAAGCAAGGCTATGAAGGGGCTTCGATGAAGCTTCTGACGGATGGCATGGGAATTAACAGCCCCAGCCTGTATGCCGCGTTCGGCGACAAGCACGCGCTTTATCTCGAGGCGATTGACCGCTACGCCCAGAACGATGCCTGCGCGCCCCTCGTGGCGCTGGAAACGGAGCCGGATATCAAAAAGGCCGTTCGTGCTTTCTTTGAGGCCGCGATTGACTATTCGACCCATCATGAAAGTGGGGCAAAGGGGTGCTTTCTGGCCTCTTGCGTGGCCACCAGTGCAGGACATATCGAAGGCACGGCAGAGTTGCTGCGCGATGCAATCGAAGCGACCGACACAGGTATCGCGGCCCGTTTTGATATCGAGAAGGCCCGCGGGACGCTACCGCCAGACTTCCCGTCTTCAGATCAGGCGAAGCTGCTGTTTGACCTGCGCCAGGGTCTGGTCTTTCGCGCACGCGCCGGGTTCGGTGAAGACGCGCTGCGCGCCGATATCGGCAAAGCCGTCAACGCGGTCCTGGCCCCGGCCATCGCCCAGACCTGAACCGCGCTGCTTATTTCGCCCGACGAGGTGCGTTAGACAAACTTTACACCGTTTTCATTCATCGGCAGCGATGCGATATGCAGACCACTGGCCACAGAAATTGCATTGGCCAATGCGGGGGCAGCAGGTGGTGTTCCGGGTTCGCCGACCCCGCTGGGGGCTTCCGTCGAGGGCATGATATGCACGTCGATTGCCCCGATATCACCGATACGCAGCGGTTCGTAATCAGGAAAATTGTACTGATCGACCGCCCCGCCTGACAACGTGATCTGATCCCGCATGTTATGCCCGATCCCGTAGCCGATTGCCCCCTCCATCTGTGCCTTGATCACATCGGGGTTGACCGCAATGCCGCAATCCACCGCGCAGGTAACCTTCTCGATCCGGATGCCCTCGCTGGCATTGCCGGAAATCTCGACCACCTCTGCGACATAGCTGCCAAAGGATTTGTGCACCGCAATACCTTGCGCGTTTCCGGACGCAGGCGCCCCCCATCCGGCCTTTTCCGCAGCCAGCCTGAGAACGCCAGCCATGCGGGCCTGGTCCGCGCCGTCCTGCAGATATTGCAGCCGGTAGTCCACCGGGTCCTGCCCGGCAGCCTTGGCGGCCTTGTCCATCATCACTTCCATCACATAGGCCGTGTGCGTGTGCCCGACGGCCCGCCACCACAGGGTGCTTGTGGCCTTCTCGGTATCGGTCAGGCCAAAGAAGGTGGCCGGTATGCGATATGGGCTGTCTGCGGCCCCTTCAACAGAGCTGTGATCAACACCGTCCTTCACAATCGCCGCCTCGAATGGCGTTCCCTTCATGATGGATTGGCCGGCAATCCGGTGATCCCAGCCGACGATCTGCCCGGCAGCATCCAATCCAACGCGCACCCTATGCCCAAAGGCCGGGCGGTAATAGCCACTGCGCAGATCATCCTCGCGCGACCAGACCAGTTTCACCGGGCGGCTGCGATCCGTCATGACAAAGGCCAGCGCCGCTTCGACCTGATAATCCGCATCCGGGGTGGCGCGTCTGCCAAAGGATCCCCCTGCCAGCATCGTCTTGATCTGGATCTTTTCCATCGGAAGTTCGAAAATCTGCGCCAGCGCCATATGCGGACCTGTCGGCATTTGCGCGCCATCATGCAGGATGATCCCACCATCATCACTCGCTGCAATGGTGCAGTTCAGCGGCTCCATCGGCGCGTGCGCGAGCAGTGGGAAATAGAATGTCTCTTCAATCACCTGTTCGGCCCCGTCAATCGCGGCCTGCGTGACTGACTGATCGGTCTGTTGCACGTTGTAGGTTGGTGCGGCCTCCAATGCGGCCATGATTTCGGCCTTGATCTCGTCCGAGCCACGGGTTTCGGCAGCCGACAAATCCCATTCAACCGTGATCGCATCCCGGGCCTGCATCGCAGCCCATGTATTTTCCGCATAGACCGCAACACCGGCCTTGTTGGGCAGAATGGCCGCCCGAATAAAACCGGTGACATCTTTGGCAGCACTGTCGTCAAAACCGGTCGCAAGGCCGCCGCGTTGTTCAGGGCGGGCGATCATGGCGACCATCTGGTTTGGCAGGTGCAGATCCATCGCAAACATCGCCGATCCATTGACCTTGATCGGGCTGTCCAGACGACGCGTGTCAGGATTGCCGATCAGCCGGAATTCCGACGGGTCTTTCAAAGTCGGCGCCTCGGGCGGGGTGACAAGGGCCGCAGCTTCGACGAACTCGCCCAAAGGCGCAGATTGATCTGCCCCGATCACAACACCGTCCTCGATGCGCAGGGAAGACGGATCAACGGCCCAACTGTCGGCAGCAGCGGTCAGGATCATCTCGCGCGCGGCTGCTCCGGCTGTCCGGTATTGCATGAAGGAATTGGCCATCGCGGTTGAGCCGCCGGTCCCCTGAAACCCGCCAAAGAACAGGTTGGCGTAAATCTCGGGGTTCGAGGGCGCAAATTCATAGGCGATCTGATCCATGCGCAGGCCGATTTCCTCGGCGATCAGTGTCGACAGGCCGGTGGCCGGGCCCTGCCCCATTTCGAAATGCTTGATCATCGCCGTGACAGTGCCATCAGCCCCGATTTTGACGAAGGGGTTCAGCATCGGATCCGGCGATCCGGTAGCGGCAATCGCCCCATCGGGCCGGACGCCAACAAGCAGGATTGCCCCGGCAGAGGCGGCGGTTTTCAGAAAATTGCGGCGTGATGTTGTCAGGGTCATCTTAAGCCTCCAGAATTTCTGCGGCGCGCTGGATGCCCGCCCGGATACGTTGATAGGTCGCGCAGCGACAGGCGTTGCCATACATGTAGCTGTCAATTTCATCCGCCGTGGGCTTGGGGTTTTCCGATAGCAGCCCCACCGCCGACATGATCTGCCCGGACTGGCAATACCCGCATTGGACAACGTCCAACTCGACCCAAGCCTGCTGTACCGCCGCCCCTATCGTGTTGTCCTGCATGGCTTCGATTGTGGTGATCTCGGCGCCATCCACGTCCTCGATATAGGTCTGGCAGGATCGCACGGGCGCCCCATCGACATGCACTGTGCATGCGCCGCACGATGCCACGCCACATCCGAATTTCGTGCCCGTCATTTGCAGCTCGTCACGGATCACCCATAATAGCGGCGTGCCTGCGTCTGACTGAACCTCGCGGTCCTTTCCGTTCAATTTCAGTGAATATGCCATGGTCGTCATGCTCCCATTGTTATGTCTGCGCACAACTTAAGATAGCGCGGTTTCACGATGCGACCATGCGCGAAAACCGATTGCTCAAGGCACTGCCGATATGTTGGACCGCGACAGCCTGCCGCGCAAAAAACTGCCGCTAGGTCAAGACAGGCCTGACAAGCGCAGCCCAAATTGCTATCAAGTCACCAGAATCATGACGGAGAGATGATGATGGAGCATTTTGGGATCCCGCAACTACGATCGTAGGCCGGCCCTGAAATGGTGGCCACGTGCCACTTAATTCCATCATTTTTATTTCTTTTGCCCGTTGGAGGGCACCATGTTTCGCAAATTCGAAAACCTCGTCAATCCTTTCCCCGTCCTGTCGCATGACACACCGCCTGCGACTTTGTGGGCCTATATCCGCACCCAGCTGAAACCATTTCACCGGTATCTGCCCTGGATGGCCCTGACCGGCTTTCTGGTCGCGCTTATGGAAAGTGGCCTGATCTTTTATTCAGGCCGCCTGATCGACCTGATGAACCAGACCGGCCCTGCGGTCTTTTGGCAGACACACAGGGTCGAGGTGATCCTGATCGTGCTGTTTGTCCTGTTTTTCAGGCCATTGCTGATCACGTTCAACCACCTGTTTCTGGAACAGACCCTTGCATCCAACATGCAGGAACAAGCCCGCTGGCGCGCGCACCGACACCTGTTGGGTCAGTCGTCGTCATTCTTTCAGAATGATTTTGCGGGCCGGTTAAGCAATCGGGTCATGCAGATCGGCCCGGCCATCGAAGACAGCACATATATGGCATTCGAGGGCATCTGGTTTTCGGTGACCTACATTATCGGGGCGATCCTTATTCTTAGCCAGATCGACTGGCGTTTGGGACTGCCCCTGACACTCTGGCTGGTGGTTTATATTCTGTATGTCCGCCGGATTGCTGTGCGCGTCGCATCGGCATCGGAAAAATGGTCAGATGCACGGTCACTGGTGACGGGCCGGATCGTTGACGCCTATGCAAATATCGAGACGGTCAAGCTGTTCTCGCATGGCAATCGGGAAGAGGCATATGCCTTGTCTGCCCTGCGCCGGCTACGGCTGCGCTTTCAGCGCTTTCTGCGGCTGATGACCGAACTTGCCTTTGGCCTGAACGCCATCAACGGGATGCTGATGGTTGGCGTTGTGGGCCCTGCCGTGTGGCTCTGGACCCAAGGAATCGTCACCGTTGGCGAGGTCGCCGCCGCATCGGCGCTGACCATCCGGCTGAACGGGATGAGTGGCTGGATCATGTGGGTCACGATCCGCCTGTTCGAGCATGCCGGCGTGATCCGCGAAGGGCTCCGCTCGATTGCGAAGCCGCAGAATGTGGTGGATGCGGCAGATGCAGCCCCCTTGGTAGTGCGCGACGCGCAGATCGAAATCCAGGGCCTGACCCACCATTATGGCAAGGGTCACGGCGGTCTGGACAACGTATCTCTGACGATCCCCGCCGGACAAAAGGTTGGCCTGATCGGCCGGTCGGGTGCGGGCAAGTCAAGTCTGGTGAACCTGTTGCTGCGCTTTCGCGATGCTGAAAAGGGCCAGATCCTGATTGATGGGCAATCGGTTGGCGACGTCAGTCAGGACAGCCTGCGCAGCCAGATCGGCATGGTCACGCAGGACAGTTCGCTGCTGCACCGGTCCGTGCGCGCAAACGTCCTTTATGGCAACCCGACCGCCACCGAGGCCGAGATGATCACCGCCGCCAAACGGGCCGAAGCGCATGAGTTCATTCAGGAACTGCGCGATCCCGAGGGCCGGTCGGGCTATGATGCGCAAGTTGGTGAACGTGGGGTCAAACTGTCGGGTGGTCAACGTCAGCGGATCGCCATTGCCCGTGTCATCCTGAAAGATGCGCCGATCCTGATACTGGACGAGGCCACATCCGCGCTTGATAGCGAGGTCGAAGCCGCCATCCAGAAAACCCTGTATGGTGTGATGGAGGGCAAGACCGTCATTGCCATTGCGCACCGGCTGTCCACGATCGCGCAGATGGATCGGATTGTCGTTCTCGATCAGGGCAAGGTCGTCGAAGACGGCACGCATGCCGACCTGCTGGCACAAGAGGGGCTTTATGCGCAGCTATGGTCGCGCCAATCAGGCGGGTTTTTGGACACAACCGATTGATCCATCCTGGCTGTGGCGATCCGGCAATCACGCCGGGTCGCCTAACGCGGCCTTGAAAGAAGTTGCCCAAAAACTGAACAAGTGTTCTTTTTTAGCCGCCAATTCGTGCAAAAATGTGCTGACGGGGTTGGTCCCGGTGCAGGCTTCGTGATTGCATAGGCACGGATGATTTTTCATCCCAAGACAGGTATCAAGACGCAAATGGACCAACCCTCCCCCTCATTCAGCCGCACCCTGTCCGCACGGGTGGCCCGCATTTACCCCGATCTGGACGCCGATATTCTCGCCAGCAAGATCATTGATGCGTTCTGGCCCGAGGGGACACATCGCCGCAAACGCGGCCGGACGCCCAGCAACGCCCTGTGGTCGCAGTCAGATGCGCTGTTGATCACCTACGGCAATTCCCTGATCGACGGGATGCATAAGCCGCTGGATCTGATGAACGACTTTCTTCGCCGGTATCTGCGCGGATCGCTGAACGGCGTGCATATTCTGCCGTTTTTTCCGTTTACCTCTGACGATGGATTTGCGGTTTCGGATTTCCGCGCGGTCAATCCGCAATTGGGCGACTGGCCGGACATCAACCGCATCGCGGATGAATTCAAACTGATGTCCGATCTGGTGCTGAACCATGTCTCAAGTCAGGGCAACTGGTTCAACGCCTACCGGCAGGGGCAGCCGCCTTATGACAAGTTCTTTTTCGAGGCCTCGCCTGACGATGACCTCAGCATGGTGGTCCGCCCCCGGACCACCCCGCTCTTGCGCGAGGTTGAAACGATCAATGGCCCTCGTCACGTCTGGTGCACGTTCAGCCATGATCAGATTGATGTTGATTTCCGCAATCCCGAGGTGCTGCTTGAATTCCTGCGGATCATCCGCCTGCATGTCGATAACGGGGTCGAAATTATTCGGCTGGATGCGGTCGCATTTGTCTGGAAGGAAGTTGGATCGCCCTCAATCCACCTGCGCCAGACCCATGAAATCGTCAAGCTGCTCCGCCTGCTGTGCGATTTTGCCCAGGAACCAATCATCCTGCTGACCGAAACCAATGTGCCGAAAGCCGAGAACCTCAGTTATTTCGGCAACCGGGACGAAGCCCATGTCATCTACAACTTTCCCCTGCCGCCTCTGATCCTGCACGCGATGATGTCCGGCACCGCCAAACACCTCGCGAAATGGCAGCGCGCAATGCCACCTGCGCCGCTGGGATGCGCCTATCTGAATTTCACGGCCAGCCATGACGGGATCGGCATGCGCCCGGCCGAGGGCCTGTTATCGCCTGATGATCAGGCAGCTGTCATTGCAACGGTTAAGGATGTCGGCGGATTGGTATCCATGCGCGCCCTGCCTGACGGCGGCGAGGCACCGTATGAGCTGAATACAACCTTCTTTGCCGCGATGAGCCAGACCTTCGCCGGCCCCGATGCCTATCATATCCCCCGTTTCATTTGCTCGCAGACCATCGTGATGTCGCTCGAGGGTATTCCGGCGTTCTACATCCACTCCCTTCTTGCCACGCCAAACGACCATGACAGCGTCGAAAAGCGCGGCATGAACAGGGCGATCAACCGGCACCGGTGGGATTACCCGACGCTCCGCACGCTTTTGGATGACCCGGGCAGTCCGCAATCATCCGTGATGAACGCCCTGCGTGATCTGTTGCGCATTCGCAAGGCGCAACCGGCCTTTCACCCCAATGCCACCCAATTTACCGTGCGCACCGGCGATGAACGCGTCTTTGCCTTATGGCGGCAAAGCCTTGATCGCCGCCAGTCCATCTTTGCCCTGCACAATGTCAGCGCAGAAGAGGTCATAATTCCGGTGGTCAGCCTGAACCTGATCGCGGATGAACATTGGGCTGATTTGCTATCTGACGATCAGGGCTGGTCAGAAGACGATGACATTGTTCTGGCGCCCTACCAATGCCGCTGGATCAGCAACATGCCAGGGTAGTCGCCCCTTACGCAAATTCTTCGGCATCGGCCGCCGCCGCCTTTTGCATATCCTGCATGAATGACGGATCGGCCGCGTGGACGCGGTTCCATGTGGGAATGAACGGCGTTTCGTGCGGGTTCTCCAGAAAGAACTGACCGGCGCGCATGATGTTGTTTGCAAACAGCTCGATAGATGCCTCCTCGGAGTGCCGGTCAATTGTCAGCCCGTTCATCTTGGCGTCGCTGTAATAGGCTTCGAGCAAATCAAGCGCGCTGCGGTAATAGGTGGCTTTGAGGGTTCGGAAGACGTTGTTGGTAAAGACCGTCCCATCCGCTGCCAGCTTGCGAAAGATCGCCTTGCAGATATCCGTCGACATCCGGTTCAGACCAGTTTGCGCATCCTCGGGGCTAAGCGTCTGGTGCTTGTGGTCATAGGCATCCGCGATCTCGACCTGACACACGGCCTTTGGGGCCAGATTGCGCCAGGCCTCTGACAGAACCCCGATTTCCAGCCCCCAATCAGAGGGGATCCGCAGGTCCGGCAGGATATTGGTACGCATCGCAAATTCGCCCGATAGCGGATACCTGAAACTGCGCAGATAATCGAGATAGTCGCGATCCCCCACCACACGTTTCAGCGCAATCAAGAGCGGGCTGACCAGCAGCCGGGTCACTCGCCCGTTCAACTGCGCGCCGCCGATCCGGGCATAATACCCCTTGGCCACCTGATAGGGGAATGTCGGGTTGGCCACGGGATAGATCAGCCGCGCCAGCATCTCGTTGGTATAGGTGAGGATATCACAATCATGGATCGCCATCACCGCGCTGTCCTGGCAGCCAATCAGGTATCCCAGCGAGGACCAGACATTCTTGCCCTTCCCCTGTTCGCTGGGCGCCAACCCCATATCCACCAGCCGGGCCTCAAGCGTTTTCATCCGCGGGCTGTCATTCCAGATAACGATATGGTTCTGCCCCAGCTCGGAAAAGAACGCCTTTGCATGGCGAAACTGGGCTTCATCCGCCCGGTCCAGACCGATGATAATGCGATGCAGATAGGTGACCTTGGCCAGCTCTGCCAGAATGTTCGGCATCGCCTCTGTTTCCAGCTCGGAATAAAGACAGGGCAGGATCAATGACATCTTGCGGGTCTGTGCGAAGGTTTCCAACTCGTAGGTCATCTCGGCATGAGATCGCGTGCGCAGATTATGCAGGGTCGCAATGTTTCCGTTCTGGTGAAAATCAACCATGATTGTCCGTTCCTGTCTGTATCTCTAATTCTGCCAGTAAGCCGCGCATCGCTGTATTCCAGCCGCGCGGGCCCGTTTCGATGGTGCGGCGGATGCGGCCCTCGGCCTCGCCCCGCAAAGGGGGAAGTGGCGGGCGATGCGGGTTTGCAACCACGATACCGATATCTGCCGTTTCCAGCATCTCGATATCATTGGGCGCATCGCCCAGTGCGATAGTGCGATGCGGTTTGTACTGCGCGATGACCGCCGCCATTTGGTCCGCCTTTGTCTTGCCGAAAGACAGGGTCAGAAAACGGCCACCCTCCCGGCCCTGGATATCATGCGCAGCCAGCGTCTTCAGAAAACGACTATGGGCTGTCGTGTCGCCCGTCCAAAGGCCCGGCTCTGAATGGCGCCGGTCCTTTGCTTGGGCTGCCGCCGCCGCCGCAAGCCCCGTTATATCCTGCACCTCAGCCACGCTCATATCGCCAAAGCCGCGAAACCCTGCGCGCAGATCATCTGGCAATTTGTCAAGGACGGCACGAATTTCATCATATGGCGATGACCCAGCATTGTCAGACATCGCCGACAGCAGGCCAGCCCCGTTTTCGACAATGGCCGGCCAATCCCCCAACCCCATATCGGCCTGCAAAACGCCGATCTCGGCCGCCGTTTTGCTGCTGGCCAGAATGACACCTGCACCACAATCACTCAACGCTTGCAACGCGGGCCGCGCAGCGGACCAATCATAGGTATCATGATCAAGCAATGTCCCGTCCAGATCGCTGAAAACAAGAAGAGGGGGACGTTTCTGCATGGCCCCAGTGTCCTGCGCCTGCGGGTCGGCTGCAAGGCCGAAAATCAAATACGGATCAAGGATGTTTTAACTTCGAACAATTATGGAATTGGCGAGCTTCAAACAGGATCCGGCATGAACAGACTTTCGATTTCGCACCGCATTACGCTTGGCTTTGCATTGCTGACATTGATGGTGCTGATGATGGGTGTCGTCGCCTATTATTCAGTCAACGCACTTGGCGGCGGCTATGAAAGATACCGCAACAAGACCGGCCAGATGTCGTTTATTCAAGCACTTGCTGCGGATTTGTCCAAGGCACGGCTGGTCGAATCGCAATATCGCGTGTCACCCACAGACGAAAAGGCTGCCATCGTCGCGGATCGCATTGCCACGTTGATCGCGGACATCAATATCGCGCGAGACAACAATGCAGACGATGCGGCAATTCAGACTTTCCTGACCGATATGACCGCCCTGACCGATAGTTATGCCAGCAGTTTCCAAAACCTGGTCAGTCAGGACAAGGATCTCAATATCAAGATTGATGCTTTGGAAGCGGCCGTTGCCGAAGCGATGCAAGAACTACGGACGGTGCTCGACGGTACCGCACAAGGTGGCAATACCGAGGTGACAAATCTGACGGCCAAGGCGCAGGAGCGTCTGCTTCTGGCCGAGATTTATGCCGAAAAGCTGACTTTTACCGACAATCCCGAATATGCCGCGTTGATGAAAGAGAATATCCAACAATCCGTAGCCCACCTTGCCGATGTGAAAGCCCGCCTTGCCGATGGAAATGCGGCAAGCCGGCCAACCGCGATCGAGGGCGTGGTTGAGACGGCTATCGGAATGGTCGCTGCAATCGAAGACCGGTTGGACGCAATCAGCAGCAGCGTCGCCGAACGGGTCGCGTTGAAGGATGGCATCTTGCGCACCATCGGTCCGGACATCCAGTCGCGGTTGGATGATTGGGCGCAAAACGTGGTCAACCGCCAGGGTGTGCTTGGCGCGCAAGGTCAGCAACTTGTCGACCGGGCATCAATCATGACGCCGGTCCTCAGCGGCGTGATTCTGTTGGTTTCGTTGCTGACAGCGCTGTTTATCACGCGATGGGTCACGTCCCCCTTGCGCCGTTTGACCCAGACGACCGGCGAACTGGCAAACGGGAACACAGATGTTCAAATTGATGGAACGTCGGAAAATCACGAAATCGGCAAGATGGCGCAGGCATTGGAGGTGTTCCGCGTTGCACAAATCGAGCGCGACAAGGGCGTGGCCGAACGCGAGAAACATCGTGATGAGCAGGCAAAGGTCTTTGCCGCAATCTCGCAAGGGTTGAAGGCATTGGCAGCCGGCCAGCTGGACGCCCGGATCAATGAAAATGTCAGTGCAGAATATCAGGCCCTATGTGATGATTTCAACAATGCGCTGGCGCAATTGGAAAGAACCATGGCCGGCGTCATCGAGGCCGCCCTGACAATCGAGGCAAGCGCCAATGGGGTCAGCAATGCCTCGACCGACTTGTCGCGGCGAACCGAAAATCAGGCAGCAACGCTTGAGCAGACCGCCGCCGCACTAGACCAGTTGACGGCCAGTGTCAGGTCATCGGCTGATCGCGCAGCAGAGGTCGCATCAACCGTGGACGCGACCCGAACCGAAGCAAAAGGCAGCGGCGCGGTCGTGGGCGAGGCCGTCAAGGCGATGGGACAGATCGAAGCATCCTCCCAGCAAATCTCGCAGATCACCGAGGTGATCTCTGACATTTCGTTCCAGACCAATCTGCTGGCATTGAATGCCGGGGTGGAAGCTGCCCGCGCAGGCGATGCCGGTCGGGGTTTTGCGGTGGTCGCCTCGGAAGTGCGCGCATTGGCGCAACGGTCGTCGCAAGCGGCCAGTGAGGTATCTGACCTGATATCGACCAGTTCGACACATGTGCGCGAGGGGACCAAACTTGTGAACAGTGCGGGTGAGGCGCTTGTGGCCTTTGTTGATAAGGTTGATCAAATTTCGCAATTTATCAGCGAAATTGCATCGCACACGGCCGAGCAGGCTTCGGGCATCTCGGAAATCAATGTTGGCGTGAACGAGCTGGACAAGGTGACCCAACAAAATGCCGCTATGGTGGAATCCTCCAACCAGCAGGGTCAGGCGCTGGTACATGAAGCCGCGCAGCTGGACAAATTGGTCAAGGCGTTCAAATTGACCGCAGGAATCGTCCAGTCACCGCAAAACGTAACTATGGCGTCGACGGCGAAACCGTTGGATGCCCGCATGCTCGCTAACGATCTGGCGGAAGATCAGGCCGACGCCCCGGCGACTTTTTCCACAGCGCGCCGGTCAGGCACAGCACAGGTTGTCGCTTTTGATGATGCAAAGCGGCCCCCAGAAGC
Organism: Yoonia sp. SS1-5; assembly: GCF_038443705.2. NCBI lineage: Bacteria > Pseudomonadati > Pseudomonadota > Alphaproteobacteria > Rhodobacterales > Paracoccaceae > Yoonia > Yoonia rhodophyticola. Next base: position 2,243,357 of record NZ_CP151767.2, read on the forward strand.
ACCCGCGCCAAAGGCAAAGGCCGTCGGTGACAGCAATATCTGGGAGGATTTTTAGCGGCGGGTGCTGCGTCGCCATAACCGGACGTTTGCGTGTCCGATGTTCCAATTGATCCCCGGCTGATCCTCGCACCCCGAATTACCGTCTGAGCAAAACGAGCTTCTGGAAAATAACGGCAAAGCCTCTCAGGCCAGGTATTGTTGAGATGATCGCCATACCAACAGCTGCGCATTCAGGTTGCAGCGAAGACAATCTATGGCGAAGTCCCCGCTGCAGCAATTACTGACGGCAGCTTTACGCAGGGTCCCGGGCCTATGAAAGCCTATTTGCGACGACCAGCGCAATCAGCACCGGTCGTCTCGATGATTTGCAGATCAGAGGCTGTCCTCGACCGTCTCATCCCAGCGCACCAGAATATCAGCGTTGTCCTGATCCATATCGAGCAGGAAGCCCGTCAGGCTGTCCCAAAACTCTGGATCGAGGGATGCAGGCCACTGCAGGACGGCAAAGGGATAGTTCACGATCCCGCCCGCTGCGCGGGCTTCGTCATAGGCTGCGGCCAAGTCCGGAGTACCACTGGCACCGTCGTCAAACGGTGAATAGGCCGATTCCGCGTCTAGCAGGACTTGCAGATTTTCAGGTTGGGTGAAAAAGGTCACAAACGCATTTGCAGCCTCGGCATTTTCAGTCGCCGCACTGACGGCCCAGGCAATCCCGAACAGATCTGCCGCCACGCCGGAACCTGATCGCGACGGGATTGGCCCAAAGACAAAATCCAGATCCTCACTTTCGCTGAAGTTCCCGATATTCCAAGCCCCTTGCGGTAACATGGCAAAGTTGCCAGCCTTGAATTCGGCCAATGCGGTACTCCACGGGTCAACACCGGCCATGACCTTGGGATCAAAACAATTTGCGGCAGCCAATTCGCGGATGGTGTCCAGCGTCGCGCTGAAACCTGCGTCATCAACAAATTTCGCCGTCCCATCCCCCAAATCGCCGACGGGGGTGGTTGCAGCCTCAAGCCCATTTGCAATGGTGAACAACGTGATCGGATAGCCACCTGCCATCAACATGGGGTTGATGCCGGCATCACTTAGCGCGGTGCAGGTTGCCTTGAGGTCGTCGATTGTCAGCGGGGGGCTTTCGATTCCTACCTGCCGCAACAGGCCCATATTGGTGTAAAGCCCCATGCCGATCACTTCCAATGGAATTGCAAACACCTTGCCATCCAAGGTAACCGCGTCCCGCAGGGCGGGCGTCAGCCGCCCATACCATTCAGGGTCAGTGCCAAAATCGGTCAGCAGGCCCGCGTCACCCCATGCACGGCTGAGTGGCATATCAACCATCAACACATCGGGTGCATTGCCCCCTTGCAAACGTGGCGGGATAACAATGTCGGTGTCTGATCGGCTGATATAAGACAATTCAACGTCGATACCGGGATTTTCAGCCTCAAACTTTTCGATCAACTCGGGCAATCCTGCAGGCTCGGCCTCGTTGCCTTTCCAGGCGGACACGTCGAGGACGACATCCTGCGCCGCAGCCCCTTGTGCAATCGACGCCACAAAAGCCGCCGTGGTCATAAATGTTGTCAGTTTGTTGGTCATAGCTTCCTCCGCGCTACTGTTGCTTTCTCAATTTTGGGGCGCCCAACCGGTGTGATCGCCCCGTTCTCTGATGCTGATGTGAGTTTCAAATACCGGCAGGTCAGTCCCGCCGCCTGCGCGAGCAAGCAGCCCGGCAACACCCAATGGTTTTACAGACCGGGTGCCTCTTCGCACGGCTATGCGACCTCTGCGCTGGTCGCCTGCCTCACCCGCAATGGTGAGCAGTCCAAGCGCGCTGACGGGTATCATTTCACAGGTCCTCCCAGCGTCTGTGCATCATTGATGCCACGGAGATCGCATTTTAGTCCACTAAAAATGCAAAATCGTACTTTATTTTTGATATTGGGTGGATGATGCCCCGCGATTTACCAGCCCACGCAATCCCCGCTTGGGTGAAAAACTGTGCGAATCGGCCGATTTTGCCCCTTTTTTCTGCATCCCGACGCACCAGCGTCGCAATCGGCACCCGCGCCCCTGTGATTTGCCGTGAAATAGCTCCTAGCCTGAAATCGCAGGGCATTTAGGGTTCCGCCTCACACGTTTGAGGGTCTGGTCCGAGAAGTGCCGCCGGCTCGGCAAAATCCGGTCTGGTACACGGCGGGGCAAAATCCCGGGAGAACTCCTGCGCAGGTTTCAACCGCGCCATTCTCTTTTATCCGCCTGCGGTTGGTCTGTTTATTTTCTTGGGCGGAACCGATCAGCACAGGGGGTCCCCCATGAAGAAACGTCACTTTTTGAAAACTGCCATACTCGCCAGCACCATTCTGGCCAGTACTGCTGCACCCGTCATAGCGCAGGAAAAAACCGAATTCCGCGTGGCCTGGTCGATCTATGTTGGCTGGATGCCCTGGGGGTATCTCGAAGACAGCGGCATCATGGACAAATGGGCGGACAAATATGGCATTGATGTCGAGATCGTGCAGATCAACGACTATGTGGAATCCATCAACCAGTACACGGCCGGTGCCTTTGACGGTGTGTCAGCCACCAACATGGATACGTTGTCTATCCCATCGGGCGGCGGCGTTGACACCACAGCCCTGATCGTCGGCGATTTCTCTAACGGGAATGATGCGGTCATCCTGAAGGGCGAGGGCGATCTGGCATCCCTTGCCGGTGCGCCCGTCAATCTGGTTGAGCTGTCCGTATCCCATTACCTGCTGGCCCGCGCACTAGACAGCGCCGGATTAAGCGAAGCTGATCTTGACGGTGTCATCAATACCTCTGACGCAGATATGATTGCGGCCTATGCGACGGATGATGTGCAGGCTGTTGTCACCTGGAACCCGCTTGTGTCCGCCATCATGGAAGAACCCGGCGCAAACAAGCTGTTCGACAGTTCGGACATCCCCGGTGAAATCATCGACCTGATGGTCGTGAATACCGAAACACTTGCTGCCAATCCTGACTTTGGCAAGGCCATGGTTGGGGCGTGGTACGAGGTCATGGGCCTGATGGCTGCCGGTGATGAAGAGGTGCTGACAGCCATGGCCGAAGCATCGGGCACTGATCTGGACGGCTACAAGGCGCAGCTAGCATCGACGCAGATGTTCTACGACCCCGCAGAGGCTGTCAGCTTTACCCAAGGCGCAGATCTGCCGGAAACCATGACCAACGTGGCCGCATTCCTGTTGGATAAGGGTATTCTGGGCGAAGGCGCCCCCTCGCCCGATTTCGTGGGGGTGGAATACCCCGATGGATCCGTAACCGGTGATCCCAATAACGTCACCTTCCGTTACGACACGACCTATATGCAGATGGCCGCAGACGGCGCGCTGTAAGTTCTGTTCCGATGCGGTTGATCAACAAAAAGCCGGGGCCGGCCCTGTCGGTGTTCCTTGCGGCATTGCCCTTTGTGCTGATGTTCGTGGCTTACGCCGTGGCGTCGTATTATCGGCTGTTGGAAAACCCATCGGACAAACTGCTTCCGGCACCCGCCACGGTGCTGGAAACCGCCCAGCGCCTCTTCACCGAAGGTGACAGGCGTTCGGGCCGCATTCTGTTATGGCACGATACCGCATCAAGCCTGCGCCGACTGGCAATCGGCGTCGGGCTATCCGCATTGTTCGGACTGGTCTTTGGTTTGCTGATCGGGCTGATCCCGCTGGCCCGCAACACATTGGCCGGATTTGTCGCGGTGATCTCAATGATCCCGCCATTGGCCCTGTTGCCGATCCTATTCATTGTCTTCGGCCTTGGCGAATTGTCAAAGGTTGTCCTGATTGTCGTTGGCATCCTGCCATTTCTGATCCGTGATCTAAGCGGTCGCACCCTCGAGATTCCGCGCGAGCAGATCGTCAAGGCCGAGACTTTGGGCGCGTCAACCTGGGTCATCGTTCTGCGCGTTGGGCTGCCACAGCTATTGCCCCGCCTGATCCAGGCCATCCGCCTGTCGCTCGGGCCTGCCTGGCTGTTCCTGATCGCGGCAGAGGCGATCGCCAGCGATCAGGGTCTTGGCTATCGCATCTTTCTGGTGCGCCGCTATTTGGCCATGGATGTCATCCTGACCTATGTGATCTGGATCACCTTCCTTGCATTCGTCATCGACTGGATGCTGAAAACGCTGTCTCGCAAGGCCTTTCCATGGGCGGAGGCCGGGTTGTGAGCTTTGTCGTCGTCGAGAATATTTTCCAAACCTATGGAAAGCGCCCGATCATAGAACGGGTGAACCTTACGGTGGCCGAAGGGGAATTCATCTCAATCGTTGGGGCGTCGGGTTGTGGAAAATCCACATTCCTGCGCCTGCTTCTGGCGCAGGAAAAGCCCACAAGGGGCAGTATCCGCATCGACGGGAACCCACCAGCAACCGAACCCGGACTGGAACGCGGTGTGGTGTTTCAGAAGTATTCGGTCTTTCCGCATTTGACAGTGCGGGACAATATTGTTGCCGGCGAGGCCTTTCAACGCCCGTGGGGGCGCTTTTTCGGGGCCCCGGCGAAAGCCGCCCGCGCCCGTGCCGATGAAACGCTTGCCCGATGTGGCTTGGACCATGTGGCAGACCAGTATCCTGCAACCTTGTCGGGCGGTATGCAGCAACGCCTTGCCATCGGTCAGGCATTGACGGCCAAGCCGCGTGTGCTGTTGCTGGACGAACCCTTTGGCGCGCTTGATCCCGGCACCCGCCTTGCCATGCATGCGTTCCTGCTGGAATTGCGGGCCGAGACGGGCATGACCGTATTTATGGTCACGCATGACCTGGAAGAAGGGTTCAAGCTGGGCGACCGCGTCCTTGTCTTTGACAAGCCGCGCTGGGACCCGACCGACCCAGAGGCTTACGGCGCCACGATTACTTACGACTTTGACGCCCGCGACGGCGGCATCCCTTTCCAGACACTCAAGGAGGAAACCCATGTTTTTCGGCCCGCCTGAGCGCACGCGCTCTCACAACCCGCGCGATATGCGCCATGATGCGGCCCGGCCGCACCACCCTGACCTGACCAAGCTGCGCGGCTGGAAGGCAATGCAGGCCGAGGCGGATATCCCCGAGGGTCGCTGGGATGAAGAACGCCGCTGGGCCCTGCGCATGGGTTTGACCGGCGCAGACACAATCGAAGACAAGTCTATCCCGACCTTCGCGCGCGGTGAGCTGCCGCATTATGCGGGCATCAACACCTTTCTCAAGGCGCCTTACGCCGAAGACGTGACAGAGGTGAAAGACTATGACGCAACCGTCCTTGGCATTCCTTTTGACGGCGGGACAACCTACCGCCCGGGCACCCGCTTTGGCCCGCAGGGGCTGCGCAAGATCAGCGCGCTTTATACCCCGTATAATTACGAGCTGGGTGTGGATTTGCGCGAGCAGATGACACTCTGCGACGCGGGCGACGTGTTCACCATCCCGGCCAATATCGAAAAAAGCTTTGATCAGATCAGCCGCGCCGTCAGCCACGTGTTTTCTTCGGGCTCGCTGCCGATCATGATTGGCGGGGATCATTCCATCGGGTTCCCCTGCGTGCGCGGCATCGCGGAATGCACATCTAAGAAGATCGGCATCGTCCATTTTGACCGCCATGCCGACATTCAGGAAAAGGATCTTGATGAACGGATGCACACAACCCCGTGGTTCCATTCGACCAACCTGCCCAATGTGCCAGCCAAGAACCTTGTGCAGGTCGGCATCGGCGGTTGGCAGGTCCCGCGCGAGGCGGTGAAAGTCGCCCGCGAGCGTGAAACCAACATCATCACCATGGGCGACATGGAAAAGATGGGGATCGACAAGACCGCTGAAATGGCGCTCGAAATGGCGTGGGACGGCGTCGACATGGTCTATATGTCCTTCGATATCGACAGCATTGATTGCGGATTTGTCCCCGGGACCGGCTGGCCCGAACCCGGTGGCTTCCTGCCTCGCGAGGCGCTGGCCCTCGCCTCTAAAGTGGCGGCCGAGGGTATCTGCGGCATGGAACTGGTCGAGGTCTCACCCCCCTATGACACGTCGGACATTACCGCATTGATGGGCACCCGGGTCATTGTGGATGTGCTGGGCTCCATGGTGGCTGCGGGCAAGCTGGGCGCGCATAAGAAACATATCGACAAGCCCGTTTCCATTCCGCACGGCGAATTCGAAGGAAAGAGGTGGTCCAATGCCACATGACATTGTCGGTGGCCATATCGGCCACAATCACAGCCACGGCGATCACCTGCACAGCCATATGGACGCCGCCGACGAGGCCGCCGCCATTCAGGTGCTTGCGACCCAGTTCATTGACGGTTTCGTGCAGGCCGCGGATAAAACCGCCTATCTGCGTCTTGCCGGTGTGCCGTTCGAGAAACCCGGCAAGGCCGGTCCAAAGGCGCTGAAGCTGGTTGATGTCCAACTGGCGACGGATTGGCAGGTCGGCACGGCCTCGCCATCATTTGGGTCCCGCGAGCTAAGCTATCTGCCGTTCCCCGGCGAGATGGTTTCAGAGCGGACCAACATGTCACTCGTCTATGTGTCGCTGGACGAGAAATCATCGACGGATATTCGCGACTTTCTTTTGGCCAAAAAATCGGAGCTCGACCAATGATCAAGACTGCAATTGCCCTTCTGCTTGCAACCACAATGCCCGCATGGGCCCATCACAGCGCGCCCGAGGCACATATGCCGACAGCCGCGCCTGCGTTGGCCATTGTCGTCCTTGTCGCGATGGTGTGCGCCGCCTTCTATCAGCGGCACAAGGCCCGCTAGATATCCACCTTGATCGCAACCCCTTTGGCCGCGGCAAGTGCGACGACAGCAGCCGCGACCGCAAGGTCCTGCAAGCCAACACCGGTGCCGTCAAACAGCGTGATCTGATCGGGGCTGATCCGCCCCGGATGGGTGCCGTTGATGACGGCACCCAGCTGGTTGATGTCGCCTTCGCTGATCAACCCAGCCGCGATGGCGTGCTGTGCCTCACCGAGGCTGATCGCCTGTGCAACCTCATCGGTGAAGACGCCGGATCGCGCCAGCAACGCGGCCTCGACCTCTTGCTTGCCCTTCGTGTCGGTGCCCATGCAGGCAATATGCGTCCCGGGTGATACGTGACCGGCCATCAGTGACGGCGCGAAGGCCGAGGTGATAGAGATGATAACGTCCGCCTCGACCATCCCGTCTAGCTGCACAGCTTCGAAGGGCAGGCCTGCTTCCTGCGCCACTTTCGCGATGTTGGGCAGCATTTCGGGGTGATAGTTCCAGCCGATGACCTTTTCAAAGCGCCGTTGTTCCAATGCAGCGCGCAGCTGGAATGTCGCCTGATGGCCGGCCCCGATCATCCCGATCACCTTTGCGTCTGGCGGGGCCAGATGCTTGATGGACACCGAGGATGCAGCGGCAGTGCGCAGTGCCGTCAAAAGATTGCCGCCCACCATCGCGCTGGGTTTGCCCGTATCGGGATCGAACAGGAAGACCGTGGATTGGTGGTTGATCAAATCGCGCTTTTCAAGGTTGTGGGGCCAGTAGCCGCCAGCCTTCAGGCCCAGTGTCAGCCCCGCCTGATCAAACCCCCCTTTGAAACCATAAAGCGCTTCTTCATGGCCAATCGCCTCGCGCACGACCGGAAAGTTGTAGGCGTCACCGGCGGCCATGGCCGCAAAGACCTGTTCGACCGCATCAAAGGCCGCCGCCCGGGTCATCAGATTGGCGATTTCACGTTCAGGGACGATCAACATAAGGAAAGCTTTCGAACAAGGGGATGGCGGCCCGCATTTTCAGCGGGCGTCCAGAAGTTTGCGATTAACGGCAGCACGGGCAGATATCAGTACGCTTTGCCACGCGCCGACACCGGCCAAAGCGTCTCGACCTTGCCGTTGCGCACGCCCACATACCAATCATGCACGTTGCAGGTCGGGTCGCAGTGACCCGGCACCAGTTTCAGCCGGTCATTCACTTTCAGAACGCCATCGGGGTCACCGACCACCCCATGCTCGTCTGAGCATTTCAGATATGCCACATCGTCGCGCCCGAAAATGGTGGGCAGGCCGCTATCGACCGATTGCGCCTTGAGCCCCGCATCGACAATCGCTTTGTCGGCCTTTGCATGGCTCATCACGGTGGTCAGGATAAACAGCGCATTTTCCCATTCGGCCTGATCAATCCGCTGACCATCCTTGTCGAGGATCCGCCCATAATCGGCGTCCATGAACGCATAGGACCCGCATTGCAGTTCATCATAAACGCCAGAGTTGCTTTCGAAATAGTAAGACCCGGTGCCACCGCCGCCCACGATATCGCAATCCAGCCCAGCGGCTTTCAGCCCGTCGACCGCATCGGCGACCTGCGCAATCGCCACGTCAATCTTGGCCTTGCGATCATCATAGCTGTCCATGTGCTGCATGGCGCCCTGATAGGCCTGAATGCCTGCGAATTTCAGACCATCGGCTGCGTCAATCAGTTTCGCAATCTTGACCACATCGGCGGTGGTTGTGACCCCGCACCGCCCTGCACCACAGTCGATTTCCACCAGACATTCGATTTGCGTGCCATGTTTCGCTGCCGCCGCCGAAAGATCAGCAACATTGGCGGGATCATCGACGCAACACAGCACACGGCAGCCAAGTTTGGGCATCTGCGCCAACCGGTCAACCTTGGCCGGGGCGGTCACCTGATTGGACACCAAAACATCCTTGATCCCGCCACGGGCAAAAACCTCGGCCTCGGACACTTTCTGACAGCAGACCCCGACGGCACCGCCCAAGGTTTCCTGCAACTTGGCCACATCCACCGATTTATGCATCTTGCCGTGGACCCTGTGGCGCATGCCATGGGCCTTTGCATAATCGCCCATCTTCTTGATGTTGCGTTCCAGCGCGTCCAGATCAAGCACCAGACAAGGCGTCTGGATGTCGGCCTCGTCCATGCCCGGCAATGCGGGCACGTCGTAGCCCACCTCAAGCCCGTTCAGATTGACATGCGTGTTCATCTGTCTCTCCCTTCATAGCGTCCATGGCAGCGTGTCGAGGTCGACATTGCCACCTGTTATGATCACACCGACCCGCTTGCCTGCGAACCGGTCCTTGTTCTTGATGATCGTGGCAAGCGGCACCGCGCAGCTGGCCTCGATCACGATTTTCATCCGTTGCCATGTCAGCTTCATCGCGCTGATGATCTCGGCCTCAGAGGCGGTCAGGATGTCGGTCACGTGGTTGGACACGAAGTGCCATGTCAAATCCTTCAGCGGCACCTTCAGCCCGTCCGCGATTGTATCGGGCGCATCATCGGCGATGATATGCCCCGCCTTGAAGCTGCGATATGCGTCATCGGCCTGCGCAGGCTCGGCGGCGATGATCTGCACCTCGGGCGCGATATTGGACAGGGTCAGGCATGTGCCCGAAATCATTCCCCCGCCACCAATCGGGGCGACAACCATATCCAGACCGTCAGTTTGTTCGATCAGTTCCCGGCTGCAAGTGCCCTGACCCGCGATAACCCGTGGGTCATTATAAGGATGGACGAAGTCCCCCCCTGTCGCAGCCTGAACACCAGTAAACACTGCCTCGCGGGAGGTCGTGGATGGATCGCATTCCGTGATGATACCGCCATAGCCCCTCACTGCGTCTTTCTTTGCCTGCGGCGCTGTGCGCGGCATGACAACATTGCAGGGAATGCCCCTGCGGCCTGCCGCATACGATAATGACAGCGCGTGATTGCCCGATGAATGGGTGCAAACCCCCTTGGCCGCTGCCGCCTCGTCCAGCCCAAAGACGGCGTTGGACGCGCCACGTACCTTGAACGCGCCCGCCTTCTGGAAGTTCTCGCATTTGAAGAAAAGCTGCGCACCGGTCAGATCGTTCAGATAGGCAGAGGTCAGCACCGGCGTCCGGTGAATATACGGGGCGATCCGGCCATGCGCGGCCAGCACATCCGCGAAAGTTGGTATTTGCATACTGCTATCCTTCATCAGGCCGCATCCCGTTGTGTGTTGGCAGGGTGCGCGCGGTAGTATTCCTGCGCCGCTGCAACGCCCGAACCCAGCCTGATATCCAGACCAAGATCCGCCATACACATCTCGGCCGTTGCGATCCCGCTCAGCATCATGACATCTGTCAGGCTGCCCAGATGGCCGATCCGAAAAACCTTGCCCGCAACATCACCCAGACCAACGCCAAAGGCCACGCCGTATGTGTCTGCCGCATGGGTGACGATATCTGTCGCATTGAACCCCGCTGGTGTGCAGATTGCGGTCACCGTGTCGGAGTAAAGATCAGGCGAGGCCGCGCAGAGGCCCAGGCCCCAGGCGTCTGCTGCCGCCCGGACCCCTGTGGCAATACGGGTGTGCCGGGCAAAGACATTGTCCAACCCTTCGGTCAGCAGCATGTTGCATGCCGTATTCAGCCCGTTCATCAGCCCAACAGCCGGCGTGTAAGGATAGGCCCCCTTGGCATACCCTGCCGCCATGTCGCGAATATCAAAGAAAGTTCGTGGTAGGGTCGCGTCGTGGGTGGCGGCGATTGCCTTCTGGCTCAGGCCAAGAATAGCAAGCCCGGCAGGCAGCATGAACCCCTTTTGTGACCCGGTCACCGCAGCATCAACGCCCCATTCGTCAAACCGGAAATCCATCGACCCGATGGACGACACCCCGTCAACAAAAAGCAGTGCGGGATGCCCTGCTGTATCAAGCGCCCTGCGAATAGCCGCAATATCAGATTTCACACCGGTCGCAGTTTCATTATGGGTCGCCAGGACAGCCTTGATGGCATGGTCCTTGTCGGCCGTCAGGATGTCCTGATACTGATCGGCAGGTATTCCCGCCCCCCAGGGGACATCGACGATCCGCATATCCAACCCATGCCGTTCACACATGTCGATCCAGCGATGCGAAAACATACCGTTGCGCGCCGCCAGAACCGTGTCACCGGCGCTGAGACAATTGGTCAACGCAGTTTCCCAACCGCCGGTCCCTGTCGCCGGAAAGATGAAAATCTCGGCGTCAGTACTTTTGATGATCCGGCGCACGCCTTCGCGGGCAGGATGCAGGATCTGGCCAAACAGGGACGACCGATGATCAATCGTTGGCATGTCACATGCCTTGCGCAGGTTTTCGGGGATATTTGTTGGCCCCGGGATAAATACTGGGTTTTGAAAGCTCATCGCTGTCTCCTCCTCGTTGAGGCCGTTTTACATCGAGTCGATGCGGAGTGAAATTTTTTTGAAATTATTTTTCAAAAATGAAAAAACGTAGAAATTTGTTTGTTGTCAGTGGTTTGATTTTTTCATAATGTGAAAACGAATTTTATTTATTTGCGAGAATACGGATGGCAACAGCACATGATGAGGCAGATGGACCCCGCCGCGCCCGGGGCCGTCCGCGTGACTGGCATGACAAAACGGCCCAAAATACGATCAAATCGCTCGACCGTGCTATGGCGGTGTTGGAATTCCTGAGCGAGGCGCAGGGCAAGGCGCTGACCACCATATCTGATCAGATGGGCCAATCGCCCGCGACGGTCTATCGCATACTCGTCACGCTGGAAGGTCGGGGTCTGGTCGAGTTCGATCCGGCCGAACAGGTCTGGCACATCGGGTCACAGGCCTTTGTCATCGGCGCCCGTTTTCTGCGGCGCACCAGCCTTGTGGAAAGGGCGCGCCCCATCTTGCGCAAGCTGATGGAGGACACTGGCGAAACCGCAAATCTGGGAATTGAAAAGGACGGGTCGGTGCTGTTTGTCAGCCAGGTCGAGACCCATGCCAGCATTCGCGCCTTCTTTCCGCCCGGCACCATGTCACCGATGCACGCATCAGGCATCGGCAAGGCGCTGCTGGCACATATGGATGACGCCCGGCTGGCACGCATCTTGGGGGATCGTAGCCTCGACGTGTTCACACCACATACACTGGCTGACATATCGGCGTTGCGCGCTGATCTCGATACAATCCGCAGTGCCGGGTTTTCGATTGATGGCGAAGAAAAAAACCTTGGGATGCGCTGTATTGCGGCGCCGGTCTTTGACGTCCATGACGAAGCGGTTGCCGGGATCTCCGTCTCTGGCCCCATCAGCCGCGTCGGCAAGGACGACATTGAACGGCTGAGCCAATCGGTGATGGCTGCAGCGCGATCACTGTCACAAGCGATCGGTGGCGACGTCCCCGCATAGCAGCCACGAACCGGTCAAACTGGGGCGCTGGATCTCAATCATGGGCTTCGCGCCAACCGGGAAATTTTGGGCAAATGCAATGATAACTTAAGAGTTTTTGATCATGTTGGAGGCCGAGTTGGAGTGAGAAGTTGGCATGCACCGCATCGGCGCAATGATGAAATGGACGGGGAACCGCATCAACCCGGCGCGACTGTGGTTCCACTATTCCGCTGCATTATGCCTGATTTTCGGGCTGCTTCTGGTCATCAATCAGGTCAGCAACCGCATTGTTGCCAAGGGGGCAGAGATCACGCAAGTGGTCGAGGCCAGCGCGAAACAAGCGGTTCTCAGTCAAAGTGTGCTGTTGAAGGCGGCCCAACTGACCGACGGCGCAGGTGCCGATACGCGGCAATTGCTTGACCTCACACATGAATTTGAGACCGCGCATCTGGACCTGATGCAGGGTGGCGTGTGGTCGGACGCGCTCTACCAACATTACTATTCAGGGCGGGCGCCTTTGAACGGGCAGATGCGGCAATTCGCGGACCTCGCGAATCAATTGGCACTTTTTCCGCCCGACCAGCGGCCCGGTTTGCTGCGCCGCATGCATCTGTTGCATGATGAAACCGGGCTGTTCGCGGCCCTCAAACAAGCCACAGATCTGTTCGAGCTGGCCGGTCGTCAGGAAACACGGCAATTGAAAAAGGTATTGCGATCCGTTCTGGCGCTGTCCGCCGGTGGACTGGTTATCATCACGCTTTTCATTTTCCTGCCCGCGCAGTTGACGGCAAAACATGCGATCCGGCGGCTCGAATCCAGAACCGCAAAACTCACCCGGTCACAGGGCGAGCTGGAGGCCACAAATGCCAAGCTTGAACATCTGGTGAATTACGATGCGTTGACAGGTCTGCCCAACCGCAGCCTGGTAGCAGCGCACCTTTGCGAAGGCATCAAATCAGATGCATTGGTCGACATGTCCTTACTGCTGTTGGGCCTTGACGGGTTCAAGGCGATCAATGATGCCGTCGGGCACGAAGCGGGTGATCTTATTCTTGTTGGCGTTGCCGAATGTCTGAAGACCTGCGTTGATGACGACCAAATTGTCGGACGCGCCGGTGGGGACAAATTTGTCATTCTGACGAATGAAGCACCAGAGATTGTGGCAAAACGGGCGCTGGCCTGTATTTCAGCCGATCCATATGTGGCGGGCGGCCGCTGCATCAATGTCGGTGCGGCTGTCGGACATGTGACAATCACGCCAGATATCCAACATCACGAACAGATCCTCACCCATGCGGAAATCGCACTTCAGACAGCCAAGCAGCATGACTGGCAGCGGGTCGTGGGCTTTTCACAGGAACTGCATGACGAAGTCGCCGCAATGCGACAACTGCAACTGGAATTGAGCGACGCCATACAGGACGGCCAGATCGAACCGTGGTTCCAGCCGCAGATTTCACTGGCCGATGGTCGTCTTCGCGGGGCAGAGGTGCTGGCGCGATGGCGTCACCCCACCCGTGGCCTGCTGACCCCAGACAAATTTCTGCCCGCCGCGGAGCGGGCTGGTCTGATTGTCGATATGGATCATGCAGTCTGGAAGGCGGCGCTTGAATACGCTCATCAATGGCAGCAGGACAGCGGCTGGCGCCCCTGTATTTCATTAAATGCCGCCCCTGCCACAATCGCCGACCCGCATCTGATTGAACGGCTGCTGATGCATCTGCACAAAACCGACCTGCAAGTTGACCAGGTGGTGATCGAGGTTCTGGAAACAACGCTTATCGAAGGGTCCGACGATATGGCGGCGATTAATATTGATGGTCTGGCGGAATGCGGCGTGTCGCTGGAACTGGATGATTTTGGTACCGGATACGCATCGCTTTCCAAGCTGACTCAGTTGCCATTGACGGGCATCAAGCTGGATCGGTCCCTCATCGCCCCGCTGCCGGACCCCGGCGCCGACAGTGTTGTGCGCGCCATACTGGCGTTGGCTGTGGAACTGGGCCTGCTGGTCGTCGCAGAAGGGATCGAGGAAGACGCCCAAGCCACACATCTTGGCAAATGCGGATGTGCCGTGGGGCAAGGCTATGGTTTTGCCAGGCCAATGGCCGCCAGTGACTTTGATCAGTGGCTTCGGGACTACACTGGCGCACCAATTGGGGACCGCGTTGAAGGTGGTCCATGGCCATTGCGGGCTTGAGCCTTTTGACCGCAAACCTTATGCCCGGTGGCAACCTTCCAAATCCACAGGCGACATATGGCAAACCATCTTTATCAAAACGACCTGCCCGATGGGCTGTCACTCGGGCCGATTGTCGCCATTGACTGCGAGACGATGGGGCTGAACCCGCATCGCGATCGCCTGTGCCTTATCCAGATGTCCGGTGGGGATGGCGAATGCCATCTTGTTCAAATCAGACCCGGACAAACCGAGGCGCCGAACCTCTGCGCCATGCTGGAAGATCCCGCCGTCCTGAAACTTTTTCATTTTGGCCGTTTCGACATCGCCGCGCTCTATAACAGATTTGGCGCGCTGGCGGCACCGGTCTACTGCACCAAGATCGCGTCAAAGCTGGTGCGCACGTTCACCGACCGGCACGGGCTGAAGACCCTGCTGCAGGATATGGTCGGGGTGGATATTTCCAAGCATCAGCAGCAAAGTGACTGGGGCGCCGAGACACTTACCGACGCGCAGCTGGATTATGCGGCCTCCGACGTACTGTACCTGCATCAACTCAAGAACGCGTTTGATGCGCTTCTGGCCCGAGAGGGGCGCATGGACATGGCACAAGCATGCTTTTCCTTCCTGCCAACACGCGCAAAGCTCGATCTGGCGGGCTGGCCAGATATCGACATCTTTGCACATTGATGGCGACGGATCCCAAATTTCAGGCCGCGGGGCGACGCGTCATCGCCACAGAGGCCGAGGCGCTTGTCCAACTCGCCGACACGCTTGACGACGGGTTCGGGCAAGCCGTCGCCTTGCTGCTTGAAACGAATGGGCGCGTGATTGTGTCGGGCATGGGCAAGTCCGGCCATGTCGCCCGCAAGATGGCGGCGACCTTTGCAAGCACCGGCACGCCCGCGATTTTTGTGCATCCGGCCGAGGCCAGCCATGGCGATCTTGGCATGATCACCCCGGCTGATGTGGTGATTGCAATTTCGAATTCCGGTGAGGTGCCGGAGCTGGCCAATCTGGTCGCCTATACCCGGCGCTATAGCATCCCCCTGATCGGGATTTCCAGCCAGCCAGGCAGCAGTCTGGGCACGCAGTCGGATATTTTGCTGCAACTGCCGCAATTGGGTGAGGCATGTGGCACAGGCATTGTTCCCACAACCTCGACCACAATGACGATGGCACTGGGTGACGCATTGGCCGTCGCCTTGATGGAGCATCGCGCCTTCACCCCCGAGAACTTTCGCGATTTTCACCCCGGCGGCAAACTTGGGGCAAAACTCGCCAAGGTCGGCGACCTGATGCATCAAGGCGACGCGATCCCACTTGTCGGCGACGACATGCCGATGGGTGACGTGCTGCTGACCATGAGCCAAAAGGGCTTTGGCGTTGTTGGGGTCGTCAGTACCGGCGGACAGCTTGCAGGGATCATCACCGATGGTGATCTGCGGCGCCATATGGATGGCCTGTTGAACATGCGCGCGGCCGAGGTCATGACCCCACATCCGGCAACCATCCCAACGGACGCGCTGGCCGAGCGCGCCGTTGGCATGATGAATGATCGCAAGATCACCTGCGTTTTTGCGGTTGACCCAGCAACGCCGAATATTGCGGCAGGCATACTGCATATCCATGACTGCCTGCGCGCCGGGGTCGTCTGACCCATGGCCGGGGCCGACAATCTGCATTCTCAGCTTGTAGGCTGGTCAAAGATCATCCTGCCCATGATTGCGCTTGGCCTGCTGTCGACCCTGTTTCTTCTGGCGCGCGCGCCCGCCGAACCCCCAGACATTTCATTCGCCGAGATCGAGGCCATGGCCCGCGACCAGCGGATCACCGCGCCGCGATTTTCCGGCGTGACCGATGATGGATCCGTGATTTCCATCGCTGCACGCAGCGCGCAACCGGATATCAACCGGCCCGATACGGTGTCTATTCGCGACCTCAGTCTGCAAATGGACAACGCCGATGGCAGTCGCATCGACATCACCGCCATTCGGGGCGAAATTGACGGTCGCACAAGGGTCGCCCGGTTTCTCGGCCTCGCGCGGCTGGAAACCTCAAGTGGTTATCAGATGGAAACCAACGGATTGATTGCCGAACTCGACAGCGGACTGGTCACCTCGGACGGTCTTTTGGAAATTCGCGCACCATTCGGCGAATTGACCGCCGGGCAGGTCACCTTTTTGGTATCAGAAGAGAATACTGGTCAGCAGATGCTTTTCACCGAAGGGGTCCGCCTGATATACAGACCGCAAGGTTAACGCCGCCATTGTTATCAAAGGATTGTCCCACCGTGTTTCGTATTTTCGTTTTCGGCGCTGTCCTTCACACGGTTTTGGTACTGCCAGCCGCCGCACAAACGGCCATTGATCTGGGTGGGATCACGGTGGATTCTGCTGCTGCAGTCGAGGTTGCAGCCGACACGCTATCGGTCGATCAGGATACTGGTAAAGCGGTTTTCACAGGCAACGTCTTGATTGGTCAGGGTGATCTGAAGATGTCAGCCGACAGCGTCGAGGTTGTCTATACCCAAGCAACCGGCAGCATCGCCCGGTTGCTGGCGTCAGGTGGTGTCACGTTTGTCACCGCCACCGAAGCCGCCGAGGCAGAAAACGCGGACTATAATATCGAGGCAGGCACATTGACGTTGACGGGTGACGTTTTGCTGACACAAGGGCCCAGCGCAATCTCGGCCCAGAAGATGACGGTTAATCTCGACGACGGGTCGGCGGTGATGGAAGGCCGGGTCAGGACCGTTTTGCAACAGGGCGGAAACTGATGCCGGATGGCCCCAACCTGACAGTGCAGGACGGCGCCGTTGGGCTGCAAATCCTGAACCTGCGCAAAAGCTACCGCAAACGGCCCGTCATCCGGGATGTCAGCATGGATCTTGGCCGGGGCGAGGTTGTGGCGCTCTTGGGTCCAAACGGATCAGGCAAGACGACATGCTTTTATTCCATTGCCGGCCTGGTCACGCCAGAGGGCGGGAAAGTTGTCATTGATGGTCGCGAGATCACGACGCTGCCCATGTACCGCCGCGCCCGGCTGGGGATTGGATACCTGCCACAGGAAATGTCGATTTTCCGCGGCATGAATGTCGAGGACAACATCATGTCGATCCTCGAAATCGCGGTTGCGGATCGGCATCGCCGGCGCGAAAGACTGGAAGAATTGCTCTCGGAATTCTCGATCGAGCATCTGCGCCGCGCCTCGGCGCTGTCTCTGTCCGGTGGTGAACGCCGGCGGGTGGAAATCGCCCGGTGTCTGGCCGCTGGCCCCAAATATGTCCTGCTTGATGAGCCATTTGCAGGCGTCGATCCAATCGCCGTTGGCGAAATCAGGCATCTGGTCGCGGACCTGAAAAACCGCGGTATTGGTGTGTTGATCACCGATCACAACGTGCAGGAAACCCTGCAGATCGTTGACCGCGCCTACATCCTGCATGATGGCAAGGTCCTGATGAGCGGCACCACCGATGAAGTCGTCCAGAACGAGAATGTGCGCCGCGTCTATCTGGGCGATAACTTCCGCGTAAACTGAGTCGGATCAAGCGGTTAACCTTTCATCAATGACTGCATCATTGACAAGTGGGTTCAATCTGACGCCAAATGAAGAAGATGACAGACCCGCTTAACTTTTTCCTTAGAGTCGCCCCAGAATTGCCTAGAGGCGCGGTTAAAGTTCAAAGTAAGGGCGTTATCGTTTTCCAATAAGGTGACCGATTGCCTGCAGAATGTAGGCCAATCATCGCGTCATCAGATCAACTTTAAGGAGAAACGATGCGGTATCAAATCAGTGGCAAACAGATCGACATCGGCGAGGCCCTGCAAACCCATGTCAAAACGGAACTTGATGATATTCTGGCCAAATATGCTGGCCGGCCCACCGACGCCAATGTCGTTTTTTCCAAGTCCGGGAATGAATATGTCTGCGAATCTATCGTGCATCTTTCAACCGGTTTGACCGCACAGGCCACCGGCCGCGCCCACGAGATTTATGCCGCATTTGATGGCAGTGGCGAAAAGATGGACAAGCAGCTGCGCCGCTACAAGCGCCGCCTGAAAGACCATCATAAAGAACGTTCACAACCCGTTGAACTTTCAGATGCGGGGTCATATATCCTCGCTGCACAGGATGAGTCGGAAGAGGCAGATCAAGACACGACAAGCCCGGTGATCGTGGCAGAAATGGAAGCAAAGATTCCAGAACTGTCAGTGGGTGAAGCGGTGATGCAAATGGAGATCGCAAGCGCCCCGGTGCTTGTCTTCCGAAACGAAAAACACAGCGGAATAAACGTCGTCTACAAACGAGATGATGGAAATATTGGCTGGATCGACCCGCGTGATGCCGGCTGATCCCTAAAACGTGGTGAGAGAATTCTTAAATGCAACTTGTTGACCTTCTTCATGCTGATGCAGTCAAATCCATTGCGTCCTGTACCAGCAAGAAACGCCTGTTTCACGATCTGGGTGAACTGGCCGAAAGTTGCTATGGATTCTCTTCCCCAACCGTCATCGAAGCCTTGATCGAGCGCGAAGGGCTTGGCCCGACCGGCGTTGGTCAAGGTATCGCCCTGCCCCATGCCCGGTTGCCAGGTATTGATGCGGTGCGCGGGATCTTTCTGCGCCTTGAAAAGCCGCTGAATTTTGATTCCGTCGATCGGCAACCGGTTGATCTGGTGTTTGCGCTGCTGGCCCCCGAAAATGCTGGTGTTGACCATCTTAAATCGCTCGCCCTCGTCTCGCGCACACTGCGCGATACCGGCATCTGCGCCAAGTTGCGCGCCAATAGCGATCCGGCGACGCTGCACACCATCCTGACCGAGGTTCAGGCGATACAGGCTGCCTAAAGCCAGTCACCGAACCCGAAACCAACATAGTCGCGCAAATACGCATCTTGCGCGGCCTGCTCTACCGTTGGGTCATAGATTTCGCGCAATAGACCGCCTTCCATCGCATCGGGCAGCACAAAATCGGGCGCCGTATCCCGGCCCGCATGAGCCGCCAACCGCCCCAATCCAGCCGGCAATTCGTCTTCGCGCAGAATGACATCCGGCAATCCGAACTGCGCCATCCCCTGCAAAACAGCCAGCTGACTGGCCCAAGCCGGATCGACCCGCACGCTTGTTTGTGCGGAAAGGTTGTTCTTGAGAAACGCCAGAAATGCCAGAAATGCCGTCTTATGCGCATTGATATCGTACCCTTGAAGGTTGCGTGGCGGCAAAGGGTCGGCCGGAATGGGCAGTTTGTGAACACGGCGCAAGGTCTGCCTGATTTTTGGCAGAATCTTTGGCCCGTCAAACAGGATATGCGTGCAAAAGGCCTGATGCGCCCGCACAACCGGATGGCGCAACACCGCAAAGCTGCGGTGGTCGCGATGCCCGCGCTTCCACTGGCGCAAGGTCTTTTGGGTAAAGCCGGTGATCGTGTCTTTCTTCTTGCGATCATCCAGCGCGGCCAGCCATTCCGCGATCGCATCATCCAAGCCGCTGCGCAGCGGGAGGTATAGCAAATCGCTTTGTGGTGCCGCGATATAGGCGGGTATCATTGGCCCGCGGCGCGGTTCGAAATTTGGTGTCCGGTGCAGATTGAACCGGTCAAGCCGGGTCAGCGCCTCTTCCATCGCGCCCGGGTTCAGCACCCGTTCAATCGCGGGCGTTGGGTTTTGTTTTTTCAGCTTGCGATCCAGCGTTTTCAACCTGTCCGCACAGCCAAGGAACGCCGCAAGCCCGTTCATCGTGTCCAGATCAGAAAGATCATCATACCCAAGATAGAATGCAGTTTGGCCCGATTTTTGCAGTGTCGTCAGCAGCTTGACCTGAAAATCCTGAATGGCTTGCAGATGCGCCGCGAATTCATCCGGATCAAAGACCACATCTTTTGACTTTGCATGGGTTGCATTGGTCAATTTCCACTGACCAGTGGCCTTTGCAATCTTCCAACTGACGAAACTATCGACAGGATTACGGGTCAGAATGATCTTGGCGCATCGCGGATCTGCAAGACATATTTCCAAAGCGCGCGGATCATGATTGTTGAAAAACCGGAACCCGGCCAAGCCATCAGCCGCCTTGATTGCGCTGATCAATGCGCCCGGATCTGCCTCGCGCGTTGCAAGGTCAATGCCCAGAATATCGGTTGCCTTGGGACCACCGATAAAGCTGGGATTGAAGGCCTCGCCATGACAGGACAGGCCCTCAAAATGATTGATATTCGCTTCCAGAAAATTCGACCCGGTCCGCATTTCTGCAAACACGACAAAATAGTCAAACCGCCCCATGGTCACTGGACCAGATAGGGTTTGGGTGGTCTTTCCGCCGATTGTTCGGTGTCGAGGCTCATCGGGAATTCCCCTGTCAAGAACGGATGCATGCCCTGATTACGCAGATCCTGCAGAAACGCCCCCAGCCCCGTCAGATCAACCATCCGGGGGATCTGCGCCAGCGGCGGATGGGGTTGTCCGCTCATCTCATCGACGATGGTCTGCAGGATATCCATCGGCGACCGCACAAATTCAGCCAGGCTCACCACCCGCACCCGCGCCTTTGCAAATGGGGACCGCAGGATTTTGAGATGCGCATGTTCGATCTGCTGAAGGCGTGCGGCCTCCCCCCGGATGTCCGAAAATTCCCCCCGCGACTGGAACAGGGGAATGATCCACGCGCCGGAAATCACCGAAATACGCGCGTTGGTATCCTTGGCAATCATCCAGTTGATCGACTGGGTATCATCCGGCCCAAACTGAAACGCCTGATGCGTCCCCCGCGCATTCCAGATCAGGTTGCTGAGGAACATCTTGGTGTTGTAGTCCCGCAAAACAGGCTGATCGGACAGCCCGCCCATATAAACAGCGCTTCCATCGCAGAAATGCGCGCGGTCCGGGGCAAACAGATGCCCGTGTACATCCGCGCCGGTGGCCTGCCCCAGCCAGGCTTCAAAATCCTCGAATGTCTCGGCAAAGCCCTGCAGGACGGAATAAGGCTCTGCTGTCATCACTGCTTCGCGGTCAATCGTGGGGAACCGGCTTTGCATATAAAGCCCGGGCCGCCCCAATGTCCGGCGATCTACCGCATTGGCGAAAACGCGATCAATGGCGCTGGGATTGGGCAGGGTCTCTGGCGTTCGTGCCGGTTCAGGGAACGTATTATAAAGCGCATCCGCCTGCGGCCATATCTTGCGGGCCACAAAGCATTCCGCCCGGCGCAGCAGTTCCTTGTGATCATCGTAGAAAATATGTGGCTTGCCTTGATAATCGAATTTCGAAAGCGTCAGGGACCGGCTTTCGATCTTGGTGGAATGGCGCCGCGCCATGGTCTGGAAATAGCTTTCGTCGGGGATCCAGACCCGTTTGAAATACCGATCATAGATCGGGCGCCGGGGGTCGTTCAGGATGGCCATCAAGGTGCGGCGGGTCAGGCACCACCATTGCGACCCCATATGCGGCACAAGCCCATCCGGTATGCGCCGCCGAAACCCCGCCAATTGCTGCGCCTTGACGTAAAAATCAAAAATACGCCGATGCCGCCGCCATGAAAACGGGAAACGCAGGGTGAACCGTTCTTCGTGCAGGCCGCCCACCGTCCAGGGCACATCCGACGTTGTCGAACTTTCGATAAAATCCGTCTCGGGCCGCGCATCAAGATAAGCGCAGAGCTCTGTCACCGGGCGCATCGGAAGGCATGCACCAGACGCCAGATAGACATGCCGCAAATCGGGGCGCGTATCGAGAAGCTGCGTCGCCGCATCCTGTGTCGCCTTGACCAGCGCCCAACCACCCCAGTCACAATTGTAGCGCCGCGAAAACTGCACCTCTTTCAGATCGGACAGCGATTGCACAAAGCCCGCATGTTCGACCGCGCTGACCTTTTTGTCGATATGCACGATCACCGGGCAACCGCCCTTGACCCAATGTCGGATCGCCTGTTCGGCCCGATGCAATGCCGTATGCACCAGCATGATGACGCCTGTCTTGCTCATGCCCAGTTCCCTTTTGACATCAGCCCAAGACCTTCCAGCTGCCGCCAGTTGAGATATTGCGCGCTCCACTTCGTCCAGATGGTCGGGTCATCGGCGGCTGATGCGTAACGCGCATATTCCTGCCCCGACTTGTAGTGCTGCGCGCGCATTTCCGCGTCGCCCGCGCGGTCGCTGAACGTGTTCAGGAACTTTGCGTGCAGCAGGATGCCAGAGGTCTTTTCCCCCCCCTGCTGATCATAGACCAGGTTCAAACCGCGCGGCAAAATCATGTGGGTGGAACTGACATAAGTGTAACGGCGGTTCCATTTCACAAATGGGACCTTGTTCAATGCCGGGGCCTTTGACGGTTTGGCCCCGAAATAGGCGCGTGCCCGTGGCCCGCCTTGAATCCAGAGATTTCGCATCCGTTTGTTGCGGCTGATCGTGTAGTTGCCCGCATCAAACCAGCTCGCCACCTCCAGCGGGTCCATCCCGCGATCATAGACCGCCTCGCTGACGGGACCTTTGGGATACATATCCAGCATCAGCGCCCCGAACGATCGCACGTCCGATGCGTCCAGCCAATCGCCCAGCGCGGACAGCGGTCGGCTGTCGCAGAACGGGTAGACGAAGAATTCATCGACATCGACGGTCAGCGCCCAATGCCCATGCGCATAGCGCATTTGCAGATAGGTCAGCCAATCCATCCCATAGCGGGCGCGGCCATATCCCGCCTTGGTCGACCACAATGACACATCCGATTGGGCCGCAGCGTAATCCCCGCCCCCGTCGCTACTGTCATTGTCGACCATCAGGAAGTGATCGACGCCCAACTTGCGGTAGTATTCGAAGAAATACGGCAGGCGCACATCTTCGTTTCGAAACGTGCAGAACAGCAAAATATCACCAGGCCGGATCCGCCTCGTGCGGTTTTCGACCGATTTCAGTTCACGCCGTTTGCGGAACGCGCGAAATCGCCAGCGCTTTCGTTGCAACCGCAACCCATATGACGTCAAAAAACTCAATACCGCGTCCCGTTATTCCCCTGTGGATCGTATCAGACCCACTCTTCACGACACATTAACCCCAGATCAACCAACTGTCGCCAGTCCTCATAGCGACGCGATTGCGGATTCCACAGATCAGGACCCTGCATCAGTGATCTGTAATAACTGTCATAAAGTGCGCTATTTTCAAAGTGTTGTCGCCGGGAAATCGCCTCGCGCGACCTTTCGGCAATATCCGGCAGGAACTTCGTGTGCAAAAGCACCCCGGTCATGCGGTTTTGGCCCGGGGGCGCGAACACATCATGCAGACGGGGTGGCACAATCTGGTGCGTTGAACTGACATAGGCGAACCGCCGGTTCCAATACACAAATGGGGTCTTGTTCAGCGTTGGCGCGCGTTCCGGCGCTGGCCCAAAAAACACCCGTTCGCGCACACCCCCTTGTATCCACAGATTGCCGTAGGCCGGATGCCAGCGCGACCGGTAATGCGTGGCATCAAAATAGGGGATCGCATCCAGCGGATTGGTACCCGCGTCAACGTCCGACTGCGTTACCGCACCCTTGGGACACATGTCGAGCATCAGGGCCCCGAATGACCGCCGCCCCTGTCGGGACAGCCAATCAGCCAGATCGGGCAAGCCCCGGGTGTCGTGTTCGGGGTAGATCAGCAACTCGTCAGCATCCACTGTCAGGCACCAATGCCCGTGACCAAAGCGCAGGTGTAACCAGCCCAGCCAATCCATCCCGAACCGGGCCAGACGGTAGCTGGCATCTGTCTGCCACAACGATACGTCAGGTTGATCGCGCAACAGGGCTGCTGTGTCATCATCACTGCTATTGTCGACAAAAAGAAAATGCGCGACCCCCAACGCCCGGTAATGCGCCAGGAAATACGGCAGACGCAGCGCCTCGTTATGGACACAGCAGAACGCAAGCACAGCGCCCGGACGGATCAGATGGGTCCGGTCAGCCGCGGGCCGGATTTCATGCCGCTTGCGCAGGATACGAAACAGCAACCGCCGCCGTTTCCAACGCAGCCGGTAGGCCCGCGCAGCGGCCGCCCAAAGCGACAGCTGCGGCTTGGGCATGTCTGCGCGCAAGGGTTACTCGGCTGCCTTTTTGGCGGACATCATCTCGGTCAGATATTGCTGCAGGTCGTCACGCAGCTCGTCTCGCGCCATCGCAAAGGCGACGGTCGCCTGCAAAAAACCGGCCTTGGAGCCACAGTCAAAGCGCTGTCCATCAAAACGGAACCCGAACACATCGCGCCCCTGGCTCAGCTCTGACGCGATGGCGTCGGTCAATTGCAGCTCACCACCGGCGCCCTTGGTGATGTGTTTGAAATTATTCATCACATGCGGGGTCAAAATATAGCGACCAATCACGGCCAGATTGGACGGTGCTGTGCCGGGGGCAGGTTTTTCGACCATCTTGTTGATCGACATCACGTTGCCGCTGGTATCCGCCACATCAAGGATACCGTAGGACGAGGTCTTGTCCGGCGCCACTTCCATCGCGGCCACCATGGCACCGCCAATTTCTTCATAGGCTTCGACCATCTGCTGCAGGCAGGGTTTTTCCGCCGCAATCACGTCATCGGGCAGGATCACGGCAAATGGTTCATTGCCAATCAGTTTTGCGGCACAGTAAACCGCATGGCCCAGACCCAATGGCTTGTGCTGCCGGATATAGGCAATTGCACCGCTATCCATGTTTGTGGTGCGCAGAATATCCAGCAATTCTTTCTTGCCTGACGCCTCAAGCGCGGCTTCCAGATCAGGCGCGAGGTCAAAATAATCCTCCAGCGCCGTCTTTCCGCGTGACGTCACAAAAATAAAGTCCTCGATGCCGGCGGCGCGCGCCTCGTCAATCGCGTATTGGATCAACGGGCGGTCAACCAGCGTCATGATCTCCTTGGGCACGGATTTGGTCGCGGGCAAGAACCGCGTTCCCAACCCGGCTACGGGGAAAATCGCCTTGGTGACTTTTCTACTCATTTCAACTCTTTCTGGCTAAATACGCTTTCGATTATGCCGCGTTCTGTAACACGCATCCGTCTGATGCAAAAGAAAACTCCGTAAATTCGGCGGAATTGAGGTGATCCTGATCTGCCTGCCGCAAAACTGCAAAGAAATCGTAAGTTTCAGGCGAGGTTCATGTCCAGAAGCATCGCTTCGATTCGCGGAACGTCTTCGGGATTATTCAATTCCCAGAACTGCCTGCCCCGGGCGTCAACCTCGACACAGCGCACCGACGCACCGTTTTCGAGAAACCGCAACTGCTCTAACCCCTCGAGGTCTTCGAGCGGCCCGACAGCCCACTCTTGATACGCTGCCAGCGCATCCGGACGATACGCATAGACGCCCACATGGTGAAAGACGGGCGTCTGTGCATCATCCGCATAGGTCTGGCCGGTGAACGGTATTACCTCTTTCGAGAAATAGAGCGCCTGCCGGTCCACCCCGAAAACCGCAGTTGTTCCGCCGACCCGTCCGGCGCGCCGGTCCTGCAAGAAACCGTTCAGCGCCCGCCCGTCTGTGCGCAAAACCGGCGTGGCGGCGGCGGCCTGCGGGTTTTGGCGCAGATCCGCGATCAGGTCTTCGACAAACCAGGCCGGTGTCAGGGGCGCGTCGCCCTGCAGATTGACGACCATGTCGAATGTGTCGTCAATCCGGCCCAGCGCATCTGCACAACGTTCAGTCCCGTTTTTGCAGGCGGTCGAGGTCATCACCACATCTGCGCCGAAATCCTCTGCCGCCTTCTGGATGCGCGTGTCATCAGTGGCAACAACCACGCGCGCCACGCCGGAAACGGACATAGCAGCCCGCCACGAACGTTCAATCAGGCTCTGGCTGGTGCCGGTTGCCCCCCGCAATTGCACAAGCGGCTTGCCCGGATAGCGGGTCGAGGCGTATCGCGCCGGAATGACTATCAGAACGCGCATCAGGCTTTTTCCAATACAACATCGGGACTGGTTGCGATGAAGAACGGGTTTTCAAAGCCGGGCTTGCCGTAAAGCAACGGCTGGTGATTGTCGAAACGCACAACCTTGCCACCGGCGCCGGACAGAACCGCGTGACCAGCGGCTGTATCCCACTCCATCGTGCGGCCCAGCCGGGGATAAAGATCGGCCTCACCCGCCGCCACAAGGCAGAATTTCAGGGAGGATCCGGCGCTTTTCATATCTGCGACCCGGTAGCGGTTGATATAATCATCCGTTGCCTGATCCCGGTGCGATTTCGAGGCCACGACAAGCAGGGCTGCATTGTCAGGATCCGATACGCGCAATGGGGTCTGCTGACCCACCGCGCCGGCGTCAAACGGACCATGTTCCTCGACGGTTTCGCCCGTGGCCGTCGTGTAGAACATCCGGCCCTTCGCGGGGGCATAGACAATACCACGGATCGGCACACCATCGACAACATAGGCGATATTGACCGTAAAATCGCCGCGCCGTTTGATGAATTCCTTGGTGCCATCCAGCGGGTCGACGATCAGGAATGTGGTGACCTGCTGTGTGTGGGTGCTTGCCTGCTCTTCTGTGACAACGGGAGTGTCCGGGAATGCCGCGGTCAGCCCGGCAAACAAAATCCTGTCTGCAGCCTCGTCCGCAGCGGTGACAGGGCTGTCATCGCTTTTGGAGCGCACGTCGAAATCAGGGGATTGATAAATCTCCATGATCTTTTCACCGGCCGCAATCGAAAGGCTGCGCATTTCCTCAACCAGACGATCAAAATCCATCACACATCCTTTGCATTTGCCCCCGTGTTCATTGAAAATCAGTGATTTATCCCTTATGCGTTGCGCATTGCCTGACAGCAAGCTGTTGCCGCCCTTCACCGGGCCAAGCGGAAAGAAACCTGCATGTTCCAGATCAGCGACAGATCGACACGGGTGCGCGGCGCCCTGAGCATGGCAGAGCTTGTCTATCATTCGATTGTACGTGAATTGCGCAAGGGCCATCGCAACGCGCTGATCGGGCTGATCCTGAATATGACCCAGGTGATGACGCTGGTCCTTGCATTCTATGTCATGTTCATTCTGATCGGCCTGCGGGGGGTCCCGTTGCGCGGCGATTTCCTGCTCTACATCATGTCAGGCATCTTTGTTTATATCAGCCATATCAAGGCGCTTAGCGCTGTGCGTGGGTCCGAAGGGCCCGCGTCGCCGATGATGCAGCATGCGCCGATGAATACGATGATCGCCATTTGCGCGTCGGCGGTGTCATCGCTCTATATCCAGATATTGTCGCTTTTTGTGGTGCTGGCGATCTACCATATCGCGTTCACGCCGATTTCGATCTACGCCCCGATTGCGGCGATGGGAATGATGTTGCTTGCGTGGTTCTCGGGTGTTGCGGTGGGCATGGTGTTTCTGGCGATGAATCCCTGGGCGCCCGGATTTGTGACGCTGCTTGCAACGATCTATGTGCGGGTGAACATGTTGGCATCGGGCAAGATGTTTGTGGCAAATGCATTGCCGGCCTCGCGGCTGGACCTTTTTGACTGGAACCCGCTCTTTCACATCATTGACCAGATGCGCGGGTTCGTGTTCCTGCATTACAACCCGCATTATTCGTCGTGGCAGTACGCCTTTTACGTCGCCGTCGTGCTGTTGGTCATCGGTTTGATGGGCGAATTTTTCACCCGCAGACAGGTCTCGATCAGCTGGGCTGCCGGACGTTGAGTTCGCGATTAACCGATGCATCGCGCCCAACAGCGGAAATTCCGTTTTTTTCGCGGTTTTCTCACCAGACCGGCGGTTGCAGCCCCTAAATCGCATCCCTATATACGCCAAGATCATTGTTTGGGGCTAATCCCCTGATCAGACTCATAGAAACTGGCGCGGGTGCCTCAAATGGGTTCGCGCTGCTCAAACCGCCTAAAGTAGAGGGATTTGAAAAATGGCCAAAGTAATTGGTATCGACCTGGGAACGACCAACTCCTGTATCGCCATCATGGATGGCTCTAAACCACGCGTTATTGAAAATGCCGAAGGGGCGCGCACAACGCCGTCTATCGTGGCATTCACTGATGACGAACGCCTCGTTGGCCAGCCAGCCAAGCGTCAGGCCGTCACAAACCCTGAAAACACGATCTTTGCGGTCAAGCGTCTGATCGGTCGCCGGTTCGACGACAAGGACCTTGCCAAAGACAAAAAGAACATGCCCTTCGCCGTGATCGACGGCGGCAACGGGGACGCATGGGTTGAAAGCCGGGGCGAGAAATATTCGCCGTCGCAAATCTCGGCCTTCATTCTGGGCAAGATGAAAGAAACCGCCGAGACATATCTTGGCGAAGACGTGACCCAAGCGGTTATCACCGTACCGGCCTATTTCAACGACGCCCAGCGTCAGGCCACCAAAGATGCGGGCAAGATCGCTGGTCTTGAAGTTCTGCGGATCATCAACGAGCCGACAGCCGCCGCATTGGCCTACGGCCTCGACAAGAAAGACAGCAAGACAATCGCCGTCTATGACCTTGGCGGTGGTACATTCGACGTCACGATCCTGGAAATTGACGATGGTCTGTTCGAAGTGAAATCCACCAACGGGGATACATTCCTTGGCGGTGAAGATTTTGACATGCGGATCGTCAACTACCTCGCGGATGAGTTCAAGAAAGAGAACTCTGTCGATCTGACCAAGGACAAGATGGCGTTGCAACGTCTGAAGGAAGCCGCCGAAAAGGCAAAGATCGAGCTTTCGTCCTCGTCCAGCACCGAAATCAACCAACCGTTTATCTCGATGGGATCAAACGGGCAGCCCCTGCACATGGTCATGAAACTGACCCGCGCCAAGCTGGAAAGCCTGGTTGGTGATCTGATCAAGGCCTCCCTGAAGCCATGCAAGGAAGCCATCAAGGATGCAGGCCTGTCCACATCCGATATCGACGAGGTTGTTCTGGTCGGTGGTATGACCCGGATGCCAAAGGTGAAGGAAGAAGTTGCCAAGTTCTTTGGCAAGGAAGCCCACCAGGGTGTGAACCCTGATGAAGTGGTCGCCATGGGTGCTGCCATCCAGGCCGGCGTTCTGCAAGGTGACGTCAAGGACGTTGTTCTGCTCGACGTGACCCCGCTTTCGCTGGGCATTGAAACCCTTGGTGGTGTATTCACTCGTCTGATCGACCGGAACACAACGATCCCGACGAAGAAGTCTCAGGTCTTCTCGACCGCCGAAGACAACCAGAACGCAGTGACACTGCGCGTCTTCCAGGGTGAGCGTGAGATGGCCGCCGACAACAAGATGTTGGGCCAGTTCAACCTTGAAGACATCCCGCCTGCACCACGCGGCATGCCACAGATCGAGGTGACCTTTGACATCGACGCCAATGGTATCGTCGAGGTCGGCGCCAAGGATAAAGGCACCGGCAAAGAGCAGAAGATCACGATCCAGGCCTCTGGCGGTCTGTCGGATGACGATATCGACGCAATGGTCAAAGACGCCGAAGAGAACGCGGAAGCCGATAAAGAGCGCCGCGAGCTTGTGGATGCCCGCAACCAGGCCGAAAGCCTGATCCACTCGACCGAAAAGTCGATGGAAGAGCATGCCGATAAGGTTGACCCGACAACCATCGAGGCGATCGAACTTGCGATTGCTGCGCTGAAGGATGATCTGGAAGCAGACGATGCGAAGGCCGAGAAGATCAAGTCTGGCATCCAGAACGTGACCGAAGCCGCGATGAAATTGGGTGAGGCGATCTACAAAGCCCAGCAAGAGGAAGAAGGCGAAGCCGAGCCCGAAGCACGTGGGGCTGACCAGGGCGACGACGACATCCTTGACGCCGATTTCGAAGATCTCGACGACGAAAAGCGTGACAACTAAGGCTTTGGCCTGCTGAGGAAATTTGACCGGCCCGTGATCCGGGCCGGTCTTTTCCGTTCCCAAGGGGAAGAATACCATGGCAAAACGTGACTATTACGATGTGCTTGGCGTCGCGAAAGGTGCAGACGCCGCTGCCATCAAGAAAGCCTACCGCCAAAAGGCCAAAGAGCTGCACCCGGACCGCAATTCGGACAACCCGAATGCCGAGGCGCAATTCAAAGAGGCCAACGAAGCCTACGAGGTTCTCAAAGACGCTGACAAGAAAGCGGCCTATGACCGTTACGGACATGCTGCGTTCGAAAATGGCATGGGCGGGGGCGGTCAACGCGGCGCGCATCCCGGTGATTTCGGCAGCGCCTTTTCCGACGTTTTTGACGACCTGTTCGGCGATTTCATGGGCGGCGGGCGTGGCCGGACTGGCCGCGGCGGCGCCCAGCGCGGGAACGATCTGCGCTATAATCTGCGCATCAACCTTGAAGACGCCTTTGCGGGGCTTCAAAAGACCATCAACGTGCCCACGGCTGTCGGCTGCGGGTCTTGCAACGGCACCGGTGCCGAAGGCGGGTCAGAGCCGCAGAACTGCCCCACCTGCAATGGTATGGGCAAGGTACGCGCCCAGCAGGGCTTCTTCACCGTTGAGCGGACCTGCCCCACCTGTTCCGGGATGGGTCAGACGATCAAGAACCCCTGCAACACCTGCAACGGACAGGGCCGGGTCGAGAAAGAGAAATCGCTGTCAGTCAATATCCCCGCTGGCGTTGAAACCGGCACACGCATTCGTCTGGCCGGCGAAGGCGAGGCCGGGATGCGCGGCGGTCCTACCGGTGACCTCTATATTTTCATCGAGGTAAACGATCACCAGCTGTTTGAACGCGACAACACCAACCTCTATTGCCGGGTTCCGGTATCGGTTGCGACAGCCGCCCTTGGTGGCGAGATCGAGGTTCCCACGATTGATGGCGGTCGGAGCCGCGTCAAAGTCCCCGAAGGCTCGCAATCGGGTCGTCAGATGCGCCTGCGCGGCAAAGGGATGCCTGCACTACGCGGCGGCGGAAGCGGCGATATGTTCATCGAATTGATGGTAGAGACCCCTGTCAAACTGACGACACGTCAGAAAGAGTTGCTGCGCGAGTTCGATACGTTGAGCAAGGACAACAACCCGCAGGAATCCAACTTTTTCAGCTCCGTCAAAAGCTTTTGGGATTCGATGAAGGGCTGACGCTCGCCTATGTTTATCGTTCCTTAACCGGAATCGAACAACGGTTCGGTCATGAACCGTTTTTCCGAGACCCGCTCGCTCTTTGCGGATAACGACGACGTTGTCGAGGTGGCACCACTCCCCAAGGGGCGGGTGCCGTCCTATATGCAAGATCACCGAAAACGCCTGCGCGAGCGGTTTCTGGCAGGTGGCGCGACCCCGATGCCGGACTATGAATTGCTGGAACTTGTTTTGTTTCGCGCAATCCCCCGACAAGATGTGAAACCACTGGCCCGCCTGCTGGTCGATACGTTTGGTGATTTCAACCGCGTTCTGTCAGCCCCGATCCCACAGCTTCAACAGATCAAGGGGGCCGGTCCTGCCGTTATCACGGAACTCAAGATTGTCGAGGCGGCCGCGCAGCGATTGGCCCGTGCAAAGGTGATGCAACGCCATGTCATGTCCAGTTGGGATGCTTTGTTGGATTACTGTCACACGGTCATGGCCCACCGCGACACCGAACAGTTCCGGATTCTGTATCTGGATACCAAGAACGTCCTGATCGCGGATGAGGCACAAGCCCAGGGAACGGTGGACCACGTGCCGGTTTACCCACGCGAGGTTGTCAAACGGGCGTTGGAATTGAACGCGGCGGCCATCATTCTGGTGCATAACCACCCATCGGGCGACCCGACCCCATCCGCCGCGGATATCGCGATGACCGAACAGATCAATCAGGCCGCCAAGTCATTGGCTGTCACCGTTCACGACCACCTGATTATCGGAAAGTCCTGTGAATTAAGCTTTCGGGCCGAGGGGTTGCTGACCTAGGGTCCTGACCCTAGCGCGCAGCCAACACGAGATCATCGAAAAGATCGGATCGGAACACGGCCCGGTCAACCTGATCACATCCCGGGATCTCCATCGTCATTCTGGACAACGCAAAGGGTTTGTCAGATCCGGTTTGCCCGGTAAACCCCGCAAGACGGTGCCCGCAATTCGCCGCTGTGACTGTCGCCCCGACCTGAAGGACGATTTCACCCGCGTCGGTCAAGCGCCCGGACGGGAATGTATAGATTTCCGACCAATAGGGCACGGGCGCATCCGACTGACCCAGCCGAACGACATAGCCGCGTTGACCGGCCTGCGCCAATTCAGGCGCCTGCGTCGACGCCGACCAGACATGCCCTGGATCGCCAAAACCCGCCCCGAATTCCAGCGCGTGAAGTTGCAGATTATCGCGACTGCGCCAATGCAGAACGGCGCGGTCATAGCGCCCCATATCCGGCACGTTGATCGCGACGCGTGCTTCCTCCACGTTTTCGTAGGTCACGACAAAAACGGCATCCGTGTCCAACGCCGGAACATTGGCGGTCGCTTGGCCGGCGCTGTCGGTCAGAACGGAAAAAGCCATATCCTCGTGCCAGATCACAAGATAGCTGTCCCGATGACAGGGCGACTGCACATCCAGCGCGACCATCGCGGCCATTTCTGCCGCAGCCTCTATACTTGTTTTGCAACCATCCATGGGTGAACCGGTCACGAAATTCATCCGGGGCACGACGACCTCCGTCAGGACTTCATGAATGTCATCCATCGGCACCACGGAACTGGACGCAGGCAGATCGCTATCCCAGACGTTGCGCGCCCCGAAAACCGGATCACCGGTTGGGTTTTTGGTCATCATCGCGGGGTGAACGATACTGGTCGTGGGCTGTGTCGCCCTGCGCAACGGGTCTTGCTGGCCAGAGGCCCCGCCCTGCACAAGGTAACCAAGCCCAAGCACGACGCAAACCGATGCTGCAACCCGTCCCGCCTTCTGAAAAATGGCCATCCCTGAATCCCACACCAACGAACGCTTGCACGCAGCGTAGCCCAAGACGATGTCTTCAGCACGACCTGCGTTGGGTCTTAGCGTGACGCGATTATGTCAAGTCTCAGGCAAGCCTACCATGGCAGTGTTTAAATTTCTTTCCTGATCCGCAGGGGCATTGATCGTTCCGCCCTGGGTTGCCCCAGGTGTCCGGATCATTTTCGTCAAAGCCTTCCACCGCATCGGCGGTCGCGGCAACGGCAGCACCAGCGGCTGCTGCGGGTGCCGCCGCCTGCATGGCTGCGGCCTGCTGTTCACGCATTTGCGCAATCAGCGCTGATTGCTCTTCGGCGGACATGGGCCGGATTTGTCCAAGCTTTTGCGACACATCGGCGCGCAACCCATCCAGAAGCCGTTCAAATAACTGAAAACCTTCGGTTTTATATTCGTTCAGCGGATCACGTTGCGCATAACCGCGGAACCCGACAACAGATCGCAGATGTTCCAGCGTCAGCAGATGCTCGCGCCACTTTGCGTCAATAGTCTGCAACAAAATCTGCTTTTCGATATTGCGCATCGTATCTGCGCCGAACGCTTCGGCCTTTTCGGCCATGAACGTGTCAGATGCCTCTTCCAGCCTTTCGCGGATCACGTCATCATCGACGCCTTCCTCTTCGGCCCAGGCCATCACCGGCACATCCATCCCGATATCGCGAATCACCGCCGCATAGAGACCTTCGGTATCCCATTGATCGGCATAGCTTTTGGGCGGCATGAACTCGGCGACCAGATCGTCAATCACCTGATGGCGCATGTCCTGCGCGATCTCTGACAGGTCCTCTGTTTCCATGATTTCGCGCCGCTGCGAGAAGATGACCTTACGCTGGTCATTCATCACGTCGTCAAACTTCAACAACTGCTTGCGGATGTCGAAATTCCGCGCCTCGACCTTGGCCTGCGCCCGCTCTAGCGACTTGTTCACCCAAGGGTGTTCGATCGCCTCGCCTTCCTTCATGCCCAGCCCGGACAAGACCTTGTCCAGACGTTCCGACCCAAAGATGCGCATCAAATCGTCTTCCAGCGACAGGAAGAATGATGACCGGCCCGGGTCACCCTGCCGGCCGGAACGACCCCGCAACTGGTTGTCGATACGACGGCTTTCGTGGCGTTCGGTTGCCAGAACAAACAGGCCACCGGCTGTCTTGACCTTTTCCTTTTCCTCGGCAACTTCGGCCTCGATCCGGGCGCGCAGCGCCTCGGGGTCCGCATCGGGATCGGCAGTCATGGCCTGCAGCACACGCATTTCCACGTTGCCGCCAAGCTGAATGTCAGTCCCGCGACCGGCCATATTGGTGGCAATCGTGACGGCACCCAATTTGCCCGCATCGGCAATGATCTGGGCCTCTTGTTCGTGCTGGCGCGCGTTCAGGACATTAAAGGTCAGCCCCGCCTCGCGCAGCAAAGACGCCAGATATTCGGATTTCTCAATCGACGTGGTGCCAACCAATGTTGGTTGCCCCTTTTCATGCGCAGCCTTGATTTCGGCAACAACCCCGTCGAACTTTTCCTTCGCGGTGCGATAGACCTGATCGTTCTCGTCAATACGGGCAACGGGCCGGTTGGTCGGAACCTCGACAACACCAAGGCCGTAGATTTCCTGAAATTCGTCCGCTTCGGTGGCCGCGGTGCCTGTCATCCCGGCCAGTTTTTCATAAAGCCGGAAGTAGTTCTGGAACGTGACCGAGGCCAGCGTCACATTCTCGGGCTTGATCGAGACATTTTCCTTTGCCTCGATTGCCTGATGCAAGCCTTCGGACAGCCGGCGGCCTGTCATCATGCGGCCGGTGAATTCATCAATTAGCACGACCTCGTCATCTCTGACGATGTAGTCCTTGTCCTTGGTAAACAGCTTATGGGCACGCAGCGCCTGATTGACATGGTGGACCAGCGTGGCGCTTTCCGGGTCGTAAAGGGTCTGGCCTTCGGGCAGCAGCCCGGTGGACAGAAGCTGTTGCTCCAGAAAGTCGTTGCCCTCGTCGGTAAAGGTCACCTGACGGGTCTTTTCGTCCAGGGTAAAGTGGTCGTCAGCGATCTGCGGGACGACGCCATCAATCGTGGCGTACATCTCGCTGCGGTCCTGGGCTGGGCCGGAAATAATCAACGGCGTCCGGGCTTCGTCGATCAGGATACTGTCGACCTCATCCACAATCGCAAAATTGTGTGGCCGTTGATACATCTGGCTCAACTCTGACTTCATGTTGTCGCGCAGATAGTCGAAACCCAGCTCGTTATTGGTGGCATAGGTCACGTCGGCGGCGTAGGCCTCTTTCTTTTCATCATCCGGCTGCTGCGGGTAGATCACGCCGGTTTTCAACCCCAGCGCGCCGTAGACCTTGCTCATCCATTCGGCGTCGCGCTTGGCCAGATAATCGTTGACCGTCACGATATGAACGCCCTTGCCCGTCAGCGCGTTCAGGTACGCGGGGAAGGTCGCGACAAGCGTTTTGCCTTCACCTGTTTTCATCTCGGCGATATTGCCCTGATGCAGGAAAATGCCACCCATCAGCTGTGTATCAAAAGCCCGCAACCCCAGGGCGCGCTTTGCGGCCTCGCGGCAATTGGCAAAGGCTTCGGGCAGAATGTCGTCAAGGCTTTCGCCGCCCATGGCACGCTGGGCCAACGCCTCGGTCTTGTCCTTGATGCCTTCGTCGGACAAACTCTCGAACTCGGGCTCTAGCGCATTAATCTTGTCGATCAGCGGACGAACGGATTTGACCTTGCGGTCATTGGCGCTGCCAAAGACCTTTTTTGCAATCGTTCCGATACCCAGCATGTTTTCTCCGGTGGCGCATATTGCGCCTGTCTGACATCTATTTGAGAGGAGGTCGCTTGTCGGCCCCGCGCGGGCCACATACAAAGGGCCAAAGACCTGCCCCCTCGAGGCATCCATGGGATGTAAGGGGCGGGATATGCCGTGTCAACGCCACGCATCTGCGTGGGCAATCAAGGGATCGTTTAATGCTGAAACATGTCACATTTCTGAGCGCCATCGCTCTTTCCACCACGCTGAATGCGGGGGCCATTGCCCAAGAGGTGGACGCGAATACGGTGATCGCGAAAGTTGGTGATACCGAGATCACGCTGGGCGAGGTGATTGTCGCCCGCCAGCAACTGCCGCAGCAATATAGTCAGTTCCCGAATTCGGTCCTGTTTGATGGTGTCGTGGACCAGCTGATCCAGCAGCAACTGCTTGCGGATGCGTTGGAAAACACCCCGCTTGGTATTGATGTGACGCTTAAGAACGAGCGGCGCGCCCTGATGGCCGGTGAGGTGATCACCGACATCTCGGCCGAGGCCGTCACAGAAGAGGCCGTGCAAGCCGCCTATGACGCCCGTTTCGCTGACGTCGAAGAGGTCAACCAGTTCAACGCCTCCCATCTGCTGGTCGAGACCGAAGAAGAAGCCATCGCCGCCAAGGCCCGCATTGACGAAGGGGCTGCCTTTGCTGATGTGGCCCGTGACGTATCAACCGGGCCAACGGGCCCGAATGGCGGCAATCTGGGCTGGTTCGGCACCGGTGCGATGGTGCAAGAATTTGAAGCGGCTATCACCGCATTGGAGGTCGGCGGGGTCTCTGACCCGTTTGAGACCCAGTTCGGTTGGCATGTTGCAACGCTGAATGAAGTCCGGGTCGAACCGCAACCGACACTTGATAATATCCGCAGCGAAATCGCCGGCGAGCTGCAAGAGGCTGCCGTCACCGCAAAACTGGAAGAACTGGCTGCGTCAACGACCGTCACCAAACCAGAGGAAGGTGACTTTGATCCCGATATCATCGGCCAGATTGAGCTGTTGGAATGACAAAACTGGCGGTTTCGCCGCTTGCGCCGGATCGCTTTCCCGATCTGCCGGTCATTGAAGGCGTCGCATTTGCGACCGTCGCGGCGGGCATCAAATACAGCGGTCGTGATGACGTCATGCTTGCCCGGCTTGCACCGGGCAGCAGTGTTGCGGGCGTCTTCACCCGCTCGGCCACCCGATCCGCAAATGTACTGGATTGTCAGGCGAAACTCGTCAACAGCCACACGGATGGGGCGGCGATTGTCGTCAACTCGGGCAATTCGAACGCGTTTACCGGCAAACATGGCGATGGCAGCGTCGCGGCGATCTGCGCCGCCACCGCCGACGCGTTGGGCATGCCACCGGGCAGCGTCTTTACAGCCTCGACCGGGGTTATCGGCCAGCGCCTGCCACATGATCGCATCACCTCAAAGCTGAATGATCTGGTAAACGGATTGTCCCCCAACGGGATCGCCGCGGCAGCCAGTGCGATCAAGACGACAGATACCTTTCCCAAGGGCGCAAGCACACAGCTGGATATTGGCGGCAAGCCCGTCAGGATCGCTGGCATTGCCAAAGGGTCCGGTATGATCGCCCCCGATATGGCGACGATGCTGGTTTATATTTTCACGGATGCGCAGATTGGGCAGACGGATCTGCAAGGGTTGATATCCAACCTGAACGACCAGACATTCAATTGCATCACCGTTGATAGCGACACATCGACGTCAGACAGTCTGATGGTGGCGGCAACCGGCACCTCGGGCGTGGATGTTACCGGGAATGCAGATTTTGCGGACGCCCTGCACAGGGTGATGCTTGATCTTGCCCACCAGGTTGTCCGGGATGGCGAGGGCGCCACCAAATTTGTGACCGTCCGGGTGACAGGTGCAACAGATGATGCCGATGCACGGAAAGTCGCCATGGCGACGGCAAATTCCCCCTTGGTCAAAACCGCAATAGCAGGTGAAGACCCCAACTGGGGACGGATCGTCATGGCCGTTGGAAAGTCTGGCGCGCGCGCTGACCGTGATACATTGTCGATCAGATTTGGCGATATTCTTGTGGCTGAAAACGGATGGGTGTCTGAAACCTATACCGAGGCCGACGGGGCGGCCTATATGAAACAGCAGGCGCTTGATATCCTCATTGACCTTGGGCTGGGCAATGGCGAAAGCACAGTGTGGACCTGTGATCTGACCCATCAATATATCACCATCAATGCGGATTATCGGTCTTGAAGGTCGTTCTGGTTTCGGCCGTCGCCCTGATTGACCCCGATGGCCGGGTTTTGCTGGCACAGCGCCCGGCGGGCAAATCCATGGCCGGTCTGTGGGAGTTTCCGGGCGGCAAAGTCGAAGCCGGCGAAACACCAGAGGCTGCGTTGATCCGCGAATTGCAAGAAGAGCTTGGGATCGACACCTGGGCGTCCTGTCTGGCCCCGCTCACATTCGCAAGTCATTCCTACGATGATTTCCATTTGCTGATGCCGCTTTTTGCATGCCGCAAATGGGATGGCGTCCCGCAGTCGCGTGAAGGTCAGGCATTGAAATGGGTAAAGCCGGCGGAGCTGCGTGACTACCCGATGCCCGCAGCAGACATTCCGCTGATCCCGATCCTGCGCGATTGGCTCTGATTATTTTTCCGGATTTTTTTGGAACTCTTTCTGGCGGCGGCCGTTAGTTCATCGAAGCAACGCGCAAGTGGCGCTTGCTAAGAAAGAAAGGTAGTACGATGAAAAATATCATGAAAACCACCGCAATTGTTGCCGCACTTGGTATGGGCTCAGCCGCAGTCGCCGAAGCAAATTTTGGCCTGCAGGCAACCGTCGAAGATGACAGCACAATCACGCTGGATCTGGTCCGTACTTCGGAAAGCGGCATTCTGGCCATCTATGACTACAGCAAGGGCGAGTTTGGCGACCTGATCGGTACAGCCAGCCTTGACGCTGGTGTGAACACGGACGTCAAAGTATCGCTTGACCCCAATGGCGCACAAGACGTGGCCGCTGTGATCTACGAAGGTGAATTGACAACACCGTCAGAAGCATCGAACTGGATTGAGCTGGAAGTCAGCGAAGACAGCTAAGCGATATTCGCGAATGAAGAAGGGGCAGCCGCTGGCTGCCCCTTCTTTGTGTTTACAATTCCCGCTCGACTTCTTCGCGTTCGAAAATTTCGATCACGTCATCGGGGCGAATATCCTCGTAATTCTCAAATGCCATGCCGCACTCCTGGCCGGACTGCACCTCGGGCACCTCGTCCTTGAAGCGCTTGAGCGTTTTCAGCGTTCCTTCATGGATCACCACGTTGTCACGCAGCAAACGAACACCGGCCGAACGACGCGCCACGCCTTCGGTCACCAGACAACCGGCAACCTTGCCGACATTCGAGACCTTGAAGACCTCTTTGATGTTCGCATAACCGATGAAGTTTTCGCGAATCTCGGCAGATAGCAGACCAGAGGCCGCTTTCTTCACGTCATCCACCAGATCGTAGATCACCGAATAATAGCGAATTTCGACGCCCTTCTGGTTGGCGGTATTCCGGGCCGTCGCATTGGCGCGGACGTTAAAGCCAAAGACAGGCGCGCCGGAGGCTTCGGCAAGGCCGATATCGGTTTCCGTGATCGCACCAACACCGGAATGCAAGACGCGGACCCGCACCTCGTCATTGCCGATTTTCTCCATCGCCTGGATAATCGCCTCGGCAGAACCTTGCACGTCGGCTTTGACCACAATTGGCAGTTCGCTGACATTCTCGTCGGCCTTGGCATTGGCCATCAGCTGTTCCAGCGTCGTTGCAGCACCAGCGGCAGCGCGCTTTTCCTTGGCCGCCTTCTCGCGGTATTCGGCGATTTCGCGGGCCTGCGCATCAGTGTCAACAACGTTCAGAACGTCGCCGGCCTCGGGTGTTCCGTTCAGGCCAAGCACCTCGACGGGCACGGCGGGGCCGGCCTCTTTCACGCGCTCGCCCTTGTCGTTGATCAGCGCACGGACCTTACCGTATTGCTCGCCGACGACAAAGATATCACCCTGACGCAGCGTCCCTGTCTGCACCAGAACGGTGGCAACGGGGCCGCGACCAACGTCAAGCTGTGCCTCGATCACGGCGCCTTCGGCGGCACGATCGGGGTTTGCCTTGAGTTCCAGAATTTCCGCCTGCAGCGCGATGGCTTCCAACAGGTTATCGAGGCCCTGACCGGTGATTGCGGACACTTCAACATCCTGCACGTCACCAGACATTTTCTCGACAATGACCTCATGCTGAAGCAGGTCGGTCCGCACTTTGTCGGGGTTCGCTTCGGGCTTGTCGATTTTGTTGATCGCCACAATCATCGGCACGTCGGCGGCCTTGGCGTGGTTGATGGCCTCGATTGTCTGCGGCATGACCGCGTCATCGGCAGCTACAACAAGCACCACGATATCGGTCACCTGCGCCCCGCGGGACCGCATGGACGTAAACGCCGCGTGGCCCGGTGTGTCGAGGAACGACAGCACAGCGCCGCTATCGGTCTTGACCTGATAGGCCCCGATATGCTGCGTGATCCCACCTGCTTCGCCCGCCACAACCTTGGCGTTCCGGATCGCATCCAGAAGCGAGGTTTTCCCGTGGTCGACATGGCCCATGATCGTCACAATCGGTGGGCGCGGCTTAAGGTCTTCTTCCTTGTCCTCGACGGCGGCGATGACATCTTCAACATCCGCATCCGAGACACGCACAACCGTGTGGCCGAATTCTTCGATAATCAGTTCGGCAGTATCGGCATCAATCGTCTGGTTCTGTGTGGCCATGATCCCGTTGGTCATCAGGGCCTTCACAACGTCAGCGACGCGTTCGGTCATGCGGTTCGCCAGTTCAGAGACCGTGATCGCCTCGGGCAAGGCCACTTCGCGGAACACCTTTTCACGCTCGGCGGATACACCCATGGCCTTGGCCCTGGCGCGGTCCTGCTTGCGCTTCATTGCCGCCATAGACCGCTGCCGGCCGCCTTCGCGACCTGCCATTGCATCATTCAATGTCAGCTTGCCGGACCGGCGGCCTTCGTCGCCGCGACCAGGCTTGGACTTGTTCTGCTTGTCACGGCTGTCGGCATTGCGATCAGCCTTGCGCGGGGCCGCAGTCGGGCGGGAGACAGCCGCCTCACCAGGAACGGCCGCTGCCGCCGGTGGGGCATCTGCCGCCGCCTTCTTGCGGGCTTCCTCGGCGCGCTTGCGCTCTTCCTCTTCGGCCTTGGCCTTGGCGCGTTCCTCGCGCTCGCGGTCTTCGGCTTCTTTGGCCTCAACTTCGGCACGGCGCGCCTCACGCTCGGCGGCGCGGGCCTTTTCCTCGGCTTCGCGTTTGGCCGCTTCTTCGGCTTCGCGGGCCTTGGCCATCGCCAATGCCTTCATCCGGCGTTCCAGCTCGGCATCCGAGATACCGGCAGGCCGTTTTGATGGATCACCGCCGCTGACCGGGGCCGCCCCGCCAGCGGGCTTGGCCGTACCTGGCTTTGGCACCACGACACGCTTGCGTTTGGTCTCCACCACGACGTTCTTGGTCCGCCCATGGCTAAAGCTTTGCTTCACGTTGCTTGGACGCGAACCACCGAGACCGAGTGTCTTTTTACCGTCGTTATCGCTCATCTAGCTTCTTTATCCTTCCCGGAGGCCGCATCGCCACCGTCATTTTCGCGTAATCCGCGCAGCTTTGTGGCTTCCTCTACAACACGATTGCTGAGTCCACCAGTGGCAAGCGCGCCATGTATCACAGTTTGCCGCCCAAATGCCAAACCCAATTCGGTTGACGTCAGGCACCCGAAATAACGGGCGCCTTCGGGCGTCCAGAGTTTTGCTTTGCCCCGTTCAGACCCATCATTGGCCTGCAACAGAACACGGACACGCTCACCACCGGCAAGCCAGCCCTTGACCTTCTCAAATCCACAGACCGCACGCCCCGATTTCCGGGTCAGTGCGATCAGATCGACGGTGCGGCGCGCCAACTGACGCTCGACCTCTTCAACAAGGCCATCCGGCACCGTCACCGGCTGCTTGGCAGAGCGCGAGAATTGGCCCTTCTTGGCCGCTTCCAGCGTTTTGCGATCTGCCGTCACATACATGCCGCGCCCGGGCAGTTTGCCCAGAATATCCGGCACAATCTGGTTGTCCGGCCCGACAACAAAACGGATCAGCCCAGCCTTCGGCTGCACCTCACCTGTGACGATGCATTTGCGTTCCGCATCGCCGCGTTCCTTGTTATGGCCGCCCCGCGCCATCTGTTGCGAACCCGAAGGCCTGAAATCAGGCCTCCGCCTCCTCTTCGGCGTCGGTTTCTTCTGCGTCGGCTTCCAGATCAGCCGGATCAACCCAGCCAAGCATCACCCGGGCCGTCATGACCATATTCTGCGCTTCCTCAAGCGAGACATCAAATGGTTCCAGAACACCGTCATCTTTGCTGCGCTCGCCATCAACAGTGGTCCAGCCACCGGCCAGCTCCCAGTCGGCGCAGGTTGCGAAATCTTCCAGCGTCTTGACGCCATCATTGCCCAATGCTTCCAGCATTTGGGGTGTCAGACCCTCAAAATCAATAAGGCTCTGCTCGACCCCGGCCGCGATGGCGGCTTCCATGGCTTTCTTGGCCTGCGCATCAAGATAATCGCGGGCGCGGGCCTGCAATTCACCGGCGGTGCCTTCGTCGACACCTTCAATGACCAGCAGTTCCTCGATTTCGACGTAGGCAACTTCCTCGAGGCTGGTAAATCCTTCGGAGACGATCAACTGCGCAAAGAACTCGTCCAGATCCAATGTTTCCATGAACATTTTGGTGCGCAGCTCGAATTCGGCCTGACGACGCTTGGATTCTTCTTCCTCGGTCATGATGTCGATGTCGAGGCCGGTCAATTGCGACGCAAGGCGCACGTTCTGGCCGCGGCGACCGATGGCAAGGCTCAGTTGCTCTTCAGGGACCACAACTTCGATTTTGCCGGCTTCTTCGTCCAGAACAACCTTGCTGACCTCGGCGGGCTGCAATGCGTTCACAAGGAAGGTCGGCATGTCTTCATTCCATGGAATGATGTCGATCTTTTCGCCCTGCAATTCGTTCACAACCGCCTGCACGCGGGACCCGCGCATACCGACGCAGGCACCGACAGGGTCGATGGAGTTGTCATAGCTGATCACGGCAATCTTGGCGCGCGAACCCGGGTCGCGGGCGACGGCCTTGATGTCGATCACGCCTTCGTAGATTTCAGGCACTTCCATCTTGAACAGTTCGGCCATGAATTCCGGCGCCGTGCGGGACAGGAAAATCTGCGGGCCACGCTGCTCACGGCGGACTTCCTTGATGTAGCAGCGGATACGGTCATTCGGGCGATACGCCTCGCGCCCGATCTTTTCGTTGCGGCGCAGCACGGCCTCGCCAGCGCCCACATCAACGATGACATTGCCGTATTCTTCACGCTTGACCAGCGCGTTGATGATCGTGCCTGCCTTGTCCTTGAATTCTTCGTATTGCTTGTCACGCTCGGCTTCGCGGACCTTTTGCAAGATCACCTGCTTGGCAGATTGGGCGGCGATCCGGCCCAGTTCAACAGGCGGAACCTCTTCGATCAGCTGTTGGCCGACCTCGGGGTTTTCCATGTATTGCTTGGCCTGTTCGACGGTGAACTCGGCCTGATAATTCTCAAGCTCTTCATCCTCGACCACGGTGCGGACGCGGGTGAATGTTGCCTTGCCGGTCTTGCGGTCAATCGCGACGCGAATGTCCATTTCGGCGCCGTAGCGAGACTTGGCAGCCCGTGCGAGCGATTCTTCCATCGCCTCGACCACCAGATTGGGGTCGATCATCTTTTCGCGGGCCACGGCCTCTGCCGTTTGCAAAAGCTCTAGCTGGTTGGCAGACGTAATCGCCATCAGGTGTTCTCCTCACCATCTATGATAGTTTCAATCTCATCAAATTGGGCCTCGTCGATCTGGCCCGCATCCTTGCGCCCGCGCAAAACGTCGCGGATCAATTCATCTGTCAGAACCAGCTTGGCATCCGACAACCATTCAAATTTCAGACCAACGGTGCCTTCGGCGATGTTGATCAGTATCTCGTCACCTTCGGTGCCGGCCAGTTCCCCTTTGAACCTGCGACGGCCGTCGATCAATTGCTCGGTCTCGACCTTCGCTTCAAACCCGGCCCATTGATCAAAATCCTTCATCCGGGTCAGCGGGCGATCAATCCCGGGGCTGGAGACCTCAAGGTTATAGACATCCAGAATCGGGTCTTCGACATCCAATACCGCACCCAATGCGGTGGAAATCTGCCCGCATTCGTCCACCTCGATCTGACCGTCGGGGCGTTGCACCATGATCTGCAGAATGGTTTCCTTGCCCGACATCATCCGGACGCGCACAACCTCAAACCCCATATCCTCGACAACGGGGGTCACAATCTCTGCAATCCGGCGATCTATCGCCGCTTTCGCGATCAAGTCATTCATCAGCATCATCCGCCATTGCGGCACAAAAAAACGGGCGCGCGGCCCGTTGATATTTCCCGGTGGAGCCGTGGGGGTGGAAGCCAAGGCGCCGCTGTTGAGGATGATATACGCCGAGTTCTGCGAGTCTGCAAGGGGCACCGGAACCATATCCCGGCTTTGACCCGCGCACCGGCGCGGACCATCCCGCAAGCTATTGGTTTGG
The DNA here is from genome assembly GCF_038443705.2 of Yoonia sp. SS1-5. Taxonomy (NCBI): domain Bacteria; kingdom Pseudomonadati; phylum Pseudomonadota; class Alphaproteobacteria; order Rhodobacterales; family Paracoccaceae; genus Yoonia; species Yoonia rhodophyticola. Next base: position 2,287,979 of record NZ_CP151767.2, read on the forward strand.
CTGCTTATAAGCACCAGCTACGGGCATCGCATCAATGCCCCCGCCATGACGATGCGTCGTTCAATCCGGCGGCGCATCGACCGCAATGTTGTCAATCAACCGTACCCCGGCCAGCCATGCGGCTGCGAATAGTCGTGCGCCGGGTTTGGTTTGATCCAATAGCGACAAATCCCCCCCGTCGCGCAATTCCAGATAGTCGATCTCGGTGAAGCCCGCATTCAGAATGCCAGTGCGTGCGTCATCCACGATATCAGACATCGCGGCGCCATCCAAAAGCTGATCACGCAGATCGTTCATGACTTGCGCAAGCATTGGCGCCTTGATCCGCGACCGATCCGACAGCAACAGATTGCGCGACGACATCGCGAGACCGTCCTCTTCGCGGATCGTGGGACAGCCCACAACCTCAACCCCCAAATCCAGATCTGCCGCCATGCGCCGCACGATTTGCAGCTGTTGGTAGTCCTTCTCTCCGAAAAACGCGAAATCCGCTGCTGTCTGGGTGAAAAGCTTGGATACCACCGTTGCGACCCCGTCAAAATGCCCCGGACGGGCCTCGCCGCAGAGCATGTCTGTCAGGCCACCAACCGACACGGTCGTCGCAAACCCGTCAGGGTAAATCTGATCCGGGTCCGGCACGTAAATCAGGTCAACCCCGATGCTTTCCAGCTTGCGTGCGTCTTCCTGCTCTGTCCTTGGGTAGTTCTTGAGGTCGTCGGGATCATTGAATTGCTTAGGGTTCACAAAAATAGTCACGATCACCCGATCACATGCAGCCCGCGCCGCACGGGCGAGCGACAGATGACCCTGATGCAATGCCCCCATGGTCGGCACAACGCCAATCGTCTCGCCCGCCTTGCGCCAGCCACCGGTGAGCACCCGCAGCCCCGCCAGTTGCCGCTCAATCGGGGCGATCACTGTGGCAGCTCATCAGCAAAGATATGTGCCGCTGCCGGGAAGGTCCGCGCGCGCACCTCGGCGGCATAGGCCGCAATGGCCGCTTCGCCATCATCACCCAGCTGCGCATAGCGTTTCACGAACTTCGCCTTGAAGGCTGTGAACAGCCCAAGCATGTCGTCAACCACCAGGATCTGCCCGTCGCAGCCGGGACTGGCGCCAATGCCGATGGTGGGGATGGGGATCATCGCTGTCACCTCATCCGCCAGCGTGGCCGGGATCTTTTCCAGGACCACAGCAAATGCGCCCGCGTCGCTGACCGCCTGCGCATCTGCAACCAGCGCCGCACGGGCATCACCCCGCCCCTGCACCTTGTAGCCGCCAAGCGTGTTCACCGATTGCGGGGTCAGACCAATATGGGCCATCACCGGAATGCCCCGCGCCACCAAGAAAGCAATGGTGTCCGCCATATCCACACCGCCTTCCAGCTTGACGGCGCCTGCCCCGGTTTCGGCCATCAGGCGGGCGGCATTGCGAAAGGCCTGTGCCGGATTTTCCTCATATGATCCAAAGGGCATATCAATGACCATCATCGCCTGCCGCAAGCCCCGTGCGACGGCCTGACCATGCATGATCATCATCTCCATCGTGACACCCAGGGTTGAGGGCAGCCCATGCAGAACCATCCCCACACTGTCGCCGACCAACACAAAATCGCAATGCGCATCCATCATCTGGGCCATTGGGGTCGTGTAGGCGGTCAGGCTGACAAGGGGCGTCCCCCCTTTGGCCGCACGAATGTCATCGGGCAGCGGTGCGCGTTTTTTGGCTGTTGCACTCATGGCGTCTCCTTTTGTGAAATGGGGGATAACGGCCTTGGCAGGGCCTTTCCAGTGCCAAGGGCTTGATTTGGCAATAGACAGTGTGAAGACTGATCATAACCATGAGGGGGAAGATCATGACAAAATTTGCACCAACCGGGCTGGCAGCAGCCTTGGCCTTTTGCGCCACAACCGGGCTTGCACAGGACAGCATAACCGTCGCCATTCAGCTGGAGCCACCAAATCTTGACCCCACAGGCGGGGCGGCACAGGCGATTGACTCTGTTCTTTATGCGAACGTGTTCGAGGGGCTGACCCGGTTTGATGCAGAGGGGGCGATTATCCGCGGGCTCGCGCAAAGCTGGGACATCTCGGATGACGGGCTTGTCTACACTTTCAACCTAGCGGCTGGGGTGACTTTTCACGATGGCACCACCATGGACGCAGAGGACGTGAAATTCAGCCTTGATCGCGCCCGGGCCGAGAACAGTATCAATGCCCAAAAGGGGCTGTTTGCGGGGATCACCGACGTCACCGTGGTTGAGCCCCTGATTGTGCAAGTGACCCTTGACCAGCCAAACGGGAATTTCTTGTTCAACATGGCTTGGGGGGATGCGGTTATTGTCGCCCCCGAAAGTATCGAGGATATCGCAAGCAATCCTGTTGGCACCGGTCCATTTACCTTTACGGATTGGGTGCAGGGCGACCGTCTGGAGCTGACCCGCAACCCGGATTACTGGGGGCCTGCGCCCGCGCTGGAAAGTGCCACTTTCCGCTTTATCGCTGACCCCACAGCGGCGTTCGCGGCCGTGATGGCCGAAGATGTTGATGCCTTCATAGGCTTCCCCGCACCCGAGAACCTGCCGCAATTCGAGGCGGATCCGCGGTTTCAGGTCCTTGTCGGGAATACCGAAGGCGAGACGATCCTGTCGACCAACAACAAAATGCCCCCCTTTGATGATGTGCTGGTCCGGCAGGCGGTTGCCCATGCAATTGACCGGCAGGCCATCATTGATGGCGCCATGTTCGGGCTGGGCACGCCCATTGGAACCCATTTTGCACCGCACAACCCCGACTACGTCGATCTATTGGCAAACTCCCCCCATGACCCCGACAAGGCCCGCGCACTCTTGGCCGAGGCGGGCTTTCCGGACGGCTTCACCACAACGTTGAAACTGCCGCCCCCATCCTATGCGCGACGCGGGGGTGAAATCATCGCGGCGCAATTGCGGGCGGTCGGCATTGAAACCGAAATCACCAATCTGGAATGGTCGCAATGGATCGAAGAGGTCTTTACCAACAAGGATTTCGGCCTGTCTATCGTCAGCCACACAGAGCCGATGGATATCGGGATTTACGCCAATCCTGACTACTACTTCCAATACGACAATCCGGATTTTCAGGCATTGATGACCGAACTGAATGCGACGACCGACCCCGCCGGCCGCAGTGATATTCTGGCCAAGGCCCAAACGATCATTTCCGAAGACTACGTCAACGGCTACCTGTTCGAATTGGCGGTGGCCACTGTGGCCAAGGCCGGTATTCGGGGGCTTTGGCTGAACCAACCGACAGCTGCGGTTGATCTGACCGGCGTCAGCTGGGCTGAGTAAGTGGCAAATGCCAATAAACAAGCGCGTGCCCTGATCGAAGGGCGCGCGGTGCGGTCTATCGACAATATGCAGGGCTACAAAGACCGGATGCTTTTGGCCCGCCGGGCCATCGACAAGGCCCATGATGTGGGCGCCCCGCTGATTTTCATTCAGGACGTCCACCGCCCCGATCTGGTTGATTTTGGTCCCGAGCTTAACCGGGTGCGCGCAATGGATCGTACCATGCAACGGGCTGCCGAATAGTTGATGCAGATCCGTCCAGAGACAGCCAGTGACACAAGGACTATCCGGGAACTGACCGAAGTTGCCTTTGCCCCCATGCCCTATGGCGACGGGACAGAGGGCGCGTGCATTGATCGGTTGCGCATTGACGGTGACCTGACGCTGTCGCTGGTCGCGGACGAGGCCGGGGAGATCATCGGCCATGTCGCCTTTTCCCCCGCCCAGATCAGCAAAGCGACCGGCGATTGGTATGGGCTGGGGCCGATATCCGTGCGGGCGGATCGACAAAAGCAGGGTATCGGCACCATGCTTGCGCAGGCAGGGCTGAAACAGCTCAAAACACGCGGGGCTGCGGGCTGCGTTCTGATCGGCAGACCCGCAGTCTATGGCCCTATGGGGTTTGTCTCGGACGGGAACCTGACGCATGGCAAGCTCGACACCGCCCTTGTGCAATATATCGGTCTGAATGGGACACCCCCCAAGGGCGAGGTTACCTTTGCCCCAGCCCTGCAAGAGACAAGCCCGTGATCCGCTATACGCTTGGCCGTCTCACATCGCTGGTGATCAGCCTGTTTGTCGCATCCATCGTGATTTTTGCGGTGATCGAGGTGATCCCGGGCGACCCTGCAGCCTTCATGCTGGGTGTGAATGCGCGCCCCGACACATTGGCGGCATTGCGGGCCGAGATGGGGCTGGATCAGCCATTGGTGCTGCGCTACCTCGACTGGGTGACCGGCTTGCTGCGCGGGGATTTCGGCCAATCCTGGACCTACAAGACCCCGGTCGCCGAACTGATCGCGGATCGGATATGGGTCTCGCTTCCGCTGGCGATCTACGCGCTGATCCTATCAACGTTGTTGGCTTTTCCTGCGGGGATATTTGCGGCCAGTCGCCGTGGCAGTGCAGGTGATGTGACCATCATGGGGGCCACCCAACTGGGGGTAGCGATCCCGAATTTCTGGTTTGCGATGATCCTTGTGCTGATCTTTGCCATCAATCTGCGCTGGTTCAGTGCGGGCGGGTTTCCGGGCTGGGACAACCCGTTGCTGGCCCTGCAATCACTGACATTGCCTGCGATTGCGCTGGCCTTGCCGCAAGCCGCAATATTGGCGCGCGTCATGCGCTCGTCCCTGCTGGACATGCTGGGCGAGGACTTTATCCGCACCGCCCGCGCCAAGGGGCTTACCGCCCGGCAGGCGCTTTGGCGGCATGCGGTGCGGAACGCGCTGATCCCGGTGCTGACCATCATCGGGCTGCAGTTTTCCTTCCTGCTTGCAGGCGGGATCATCATTGAGCAGGTGTTCTTTCTGCCCGGGCTGGGCCGGTTGATTTTCCAGTCGATCAGCGCGCGTGACCTGATAGTGGTGGAAAGCGTCGTGATGCTGTTGGTCTTTACCGTGATCATCGTCAACTTTGCCGTTGATCTGGCCTATGCTGCCGTCGACCCAAGATTGCGGCGCAAGGCATGAGCCGGGGTCTGATCATCGGCATGGTCCTGTCGGTCGTCTTCGTGGGGCTGGCAGCGCTGTCATTCGTCTGGACACCCTATGACATCGAAACGCTCGACATCCCGAACAAGTTGAAGGCCGCGGGCGGGTCCAATCTGCTGGGGACAGATCATTTCGGGCGGGACATTCTGTCGATGATCATGATGGGCGCGCGGACCTCGATTGCTGTCGCCCTGCTGGCTGTGGGCATTGGCATGGCACTGGGGGTTCCGCTGGGTCTGCTGGCAGCAGCACGGCGGGGGTCGTTGCTGGACGAGCTGATCATGCGCGGCAATGATCTTGTTTTTGCATTCCCATCGCTGGTGATTGCGATTCTGATTACGGCTGTTTTTGGGGCGTCTGCGGTCAATGCGATTATTGCCATCGGCATTTTCAATATTCCGGTCTTTGCGCGCCTGACACGCGGTGCCGCTTTGCCCTTGTGGGAACGTGACTTTGTCCTCGCCGCCCGGGTTTGTGGGAAATCCGCGACACGCATATCCGTGGAACATATCCTGCCCAATATCACCAACCTGATGATCGTGCAGGGAACGATCCAGTTCTCACTCGGCATTCTTGCCGAGGCCGCCCTGTCCTATATCGGTCTGGGCGCACAACCACCGACGGCCAGTTGGGGGCGGATGTTGGCGGATGCGCAAACCCTGGTCAGTATTGCGCCGCATACCGCACTGGTGCCGGGCTTTGCTATCCTGCTGATGGTGCTGGGCCTGAACCTGTTGGGGGACGGGCTGCGCGACTGGCTGGATCCGCGCATCCGGGTGGCCCGCACATGAGCCTGCTGCATATCAAGGATCTGTCGCTATCAATCGCCGACACGCCAATCCTGCACGGGATCGCGCTTGACATGCAGCGCGGCGAAATCGTCGCAATCACCGGCGAAAGCGGCTCGGGCAAGTCGATGACCGCGCTGTCGGTTATGGGGCTGTTGCCGCGCGGAGCTGTCGCACGTGGGCAGATCAGCCTTGACGGCACGGATATCCTGACAACACCCGAGGCCGCGCTGTGCCAAATGCGCGGCAACGCAATGGGAATGGTGTTTCAGGAACCCATGACCGCGCTGAACCCGGTCAAGACCATCGGGGCGCAGGTGGCCGAAACAATCCTGATCCATGAAAAGACCACCAGGGCGGTTGCGCACCAGCGCGCAGCCGACATGCTGATCCGGGTCGGGTTGAATGTGTCCCCCTCGCGCTATCCGCATGAATTATCGGGGGGGCAACGCCAGCGGGTTGTCATCGCCATGGCCATCGCCCTGCGCCCCAAACTGTTGATCGCGGATGAACCGACCACGGCGCTTGACGTCACAACGCAGGCCCGCATTCTTGATCTGCTGCGTGATCTGGTCCGCGAGTTCGATATGGGGCTCTTGCTGATCACCCATGATCTGGCGGTGGTCGCTGATATCGCGGATCATATTGTCGTCATGCAGCACGGCCGCGTCGTGGAAACAGCCCCGACAGGGCAGCTGTTGCACAACATGACCCATCCCTACACCAAGGCGCTTTTCGCGGCATCGACACATGCGGTCAGCCTGCCGGATCATCCGCCAAAGGCGCCGCTTTTGTCTGTTACGGGCGTCACGCGCGATTATGGGCTGCCGCGCGCCCGGGTTCTTGGCCCACGGCCGACCTTCCGGGCGTTGAACAAGGTCAGTTTTGACATCGGACAAAGCGAACGTGTCGGGCTGGTGGGCGAAAGCGGGTGCGGAAAATCGACCCTGACCCGCGCCATTCTGGGGCTGGAGCCGGTTCAGGGCGGGCAGATCACCCTATCCGGTCAGCCCGTCTTTGCCGGGCGCAAACCCAATCTGGCCGTTCGCCGCAAGATGCAGGTTGTTTTCCAGGACCCCTATAGCAGCTTCAATCCGCGCCATAAGGTTGACCGTTTGATCACCGAACCTTTCCATCTGCTGGAAACCCCGCCCACCAAGGCAGACCGGCGCAACAGAATTGCCAAGGCACTGTCCGATGTCGGATTGTCCGAAAGTGATGCGGATAAATATATCCACGAGTTTTCCGGCGGACAGCGGCAGCGTATCGCGATTGCCCGCGCCCTGATCGTGGAACCGGAACTGATCATCTTTGACGAGGCCGTATCGGCCCTCGATGTCTCCGTGCGGGCGCAGGTTCTGGACCTGATTGCAGCCCTTTGTCACAAGCGGCCGCTGGCATATCTCTTTATCAGCCACGATCTGTCGGTTGTGCGCAGCATCACCGACCGTGTTATGGTCATGAAATCGGGCGAGATTGTCGAACAGGGCGACACAGAGACGATCTTTGCCAATCCAGTGCATGACTACACGAAAAGCCTGATCAACGCCGCCCCCCAACTTCCGGATATCGCGCATGCCACTGTCCCCGTTTAACATCCCCCCGGGCCATCACTTGATTGACGGCGCCTGGGTGCCGGCAGAGGCGCGTTTACAGGTCAGCGATCCATCCACCGGGGCGCCGATGACCACGATTGCCCGTGGCACGGCATCTGACATTGATGCCGCCGTTAGTGCAGCCCAGCGCGCCGGGGCCGGCAGTTGGGGCGCGATGACGGCCCTCGACCGGGGTCGCATCCTGACCCGGATCGGACAGGCCGTGCAGACCCATATCGACACCCTCGCCCGGATCGAGGCGATGGACGTCGGCAAACCCTTGTCCCAGGCGCGCGCCGATGCCTTGGCCCTTGCCCGCTACATGGAGTTTTACGGCGGTGCCGCCGACAAGATCACGGGCGAGACGATCCCGTATCTCGACGGCTACACCGTCTACACGCTGCGCGAACCACATGGGGTGACGGGGCATATCATCCCCTGGAACTACCCGATGCAGATTATCGGGCGTTCCATCGGGGCGGCCCTGGCCATGGGCAATGCCTGCGTATTGAAGCCGGCGGAAGAGGCCTGCCTGACCGCGCTGGCCTTTGGTGCCATCGCAACCGAAGCCGGTTTGCCCGACGGCGCCCTGAACATCGTGACAGGGCTGGGGGCAGAGGCCGGTGCCGCATTGGCCGCCCATAGGGGCATTCAGCATATGTCCTTCACCGGGTCGGTGACCACTGGCGGCCTTATTCAGGCAGCGGCTGCGGCAAATGTTGTGCCGGTCACGCTGGAACTTGGGGGGAAATCCCCGCAATTGGTTTTCGATGATGCCGATCTTGACCGGGCGCTGCCCTTTTTGATCAATGCGGGCATTCAGAATGCCGGGCAGACCTGCTCGGCGTCCAGCCGCATTCTTGTGCAGCGCGGGGTGTACGACACGGTGCGCGATCAAATGGCGGCGGCTTACGGGGCGTTGAAGGTTGGCCCAGCCCTGGATGATCTGAATGTGGGGCCACTGATCTCGGCCCGGCAGAAAGACATCGTGACAAGCTATATTGCAAAAGGTCAGGACCTGACTGTCGCAGGACAGGGGCAGATCGTGACCGACGCCAAGGGTCACTATGTGCAACCAACCCTGTTTGCCGATGTTCCCGCTAATCACATTCTGGCCCGCGAGGAAATTTTTGGCCCGGTCCAGGTGATCATCCCCTTTGTGGACGAGGCGGACGCACTGCGGATCGCCAACAGCACCGATTACGGGCTGGTCGCATCGGTCTGGACAGCGGATGGCGGGCGGCAGATGCGGTTGGCAAAAGCGTTGAAATCGGGTCAGGTCTTTATCAACAATTACGGGGCCGGGGGCGGCGTCGAACTGCCCTTTGGCGGAGTCGGCAAATCAGGGCATGGTCGTGAAAAGGGCTTTGAAGCGCTTTACGGGTTTTCATCGTTAAAGACGGTCGCAGCATGGCATGGGTGACATATGAGACTTGAAGGGAAAACGGCAATTGTGACCGGGGCAGGCTCGGGCTTTGGGGCGGGGATTGCGCGCAAATTCGCTACCGAAGGCGCGATGGTGATCGTCGCAGACATCAATCATGACGCGGCAGTCGCAGTTGCGGGCGAGATCGGCGGCACAGCTTTGGCCTGTGATGTCAGCGATGGTGATAGCGTCGCAGCGCTGAAGGCGGCGATGCTTGAAAAGTTCAGTCATCTGGACATCCTGGTCAATAATGCAGGCGTCACCCATTTACCCACCGCACTGGAAGACGTCAGCGAGGCGGATTTCGACCGGGTCTGCGCGGTGAATATGAAATCGGTTTACCTGATGGCGCGGGCTTTTGTACCGCATTTCAAAACCCGCAAGGCAGGGGTTATTCTGAATGTTGCATCAACGGCGGGTATCTCGCCGCGCCCGCGGCTGAACTGGTATAACGCCTCAAAGGGCTGGATGATCACCGCAACCAAGACAATGGCCGTGGAACTGGCGCCAACAGGTATCCGGGTCAACGCACTGAACCCCGTCGCCGGCGAAACACCGCTGCTGAAATCCTTCATGGGTGAGGATACGCCGGAAATCCGCGAAAAATTCCTGGCGACCATTCCGTTGGGCCGGTTTTCAACACCCGAGGACTTGGGAAATGCCGCCTGCTTCCTGTGTTCGGACGAGGCCAGTATGATTACAGGCGTTGCAATGGAGGTTGACGGTGGACGCTGTATCTAAACCCGGACCAAGAAACCTGATCACCGATGTGGCCCGGCTGAAAGTCGGCAACGCGCAGGATGACGTGCTGAAATCCGGCAGCACCGTGCTCACCGCAGATCAGCCATTCACCGCCAGTGTCCATGTCATGGGTGGCGCGCCGGGTACACGTGAAACCGATTTGCTGGCGCCCGACCGCACTGTGACCCAGGTCGATGCGCTGGTATTGTCGGGCGGGTCCGGTTTTGGGCTGGATGCAGGGTCCGGCGTGGCGGATACGCTGCGTGATATGGGGCGCGGATATGCTATCGGCGACATCCACGTGCCGATTGTGCCGGGTGCGATTGTCTTTGATCTGATCAATGGGGGCGACAAGGCCTGGGTGGATAACCCTTATCGGGCGCTGGGCCGGCAGGCCTTGCTGAATGCATCTGCGGATTTTGACATCGGGTCGGTCGGGGGTGGCACAGGCGCGCTGGCAGCCATGCAAAAGGGCGGGCTTGGTTCAGCCTCGCTGGTCTTGCCGAACGGAACCACGGTTGGGGCCTTGGTTGTGATCAATCCATTGGGCAGCGTGACGACGCCGGGGGACCGGCATTTCTGGGCCGCACCATTCGAGGTTGATGCAGAGTTTGGTGCCGCCGGGCCGGATCCGGGAACCGGCTATGTCTCGCCCGAGGCCAGCCGCAAGGAACAGGCCATGATGCTGCAGGCCACCGACGGGGCAAATACGACAATTGCAATTGTTGCGACGGATGCATCGCTGACCAAGACCCAGTGCCACAGGCTGGCGGTGACCGCCCATGACGGGATCGCCCGGGCCATTGTGCCTGCACATACACCGCATGATGGTGATCTGGTCTTTGGGGTTGCCACCGGATCAGAGACGGGCGTGGACCGGTTCGCGATGCGTGATATCGGCGCCGCCGCCGCCATCTGCCTTAGCAGGGCCATCGCGCGGGGGGTCTATGCGGCCACACCGGCGCCGGGCGACATCATTCCGACCTACCAGATGATGAACGAAGGCTGAGTGATTGAGCTAGGGTGAGGACCCTAAAGGGCCAGTTCACCCAATAGCCGATCCGCGCTCATCTCAGCCTTGTCGGCGCGGGTTTTGACCGCCCCGCGGGTCATCACCGCAAAACGATCTGCCAGCCCATAGGCAAAGTCGAAATTCTGTTCGACCAGCACAATTGCCATATCGCCCTGACTGCGCAAAAGACTGATCGTATGTCCGATCTGCTGGATGATGTTTGGCTGAATGCCCTCGGTCGGTTCATCCAATAGCAGGACTTTGGGACGCGTGATCAGCGCGCGGGCAATCGCCAGTTGCTGTTGCTGGCCACCGGACAGGTCCCCGCCGCGCCGTCCTTCCATGTCCTTCAGGACCGGGAAAAGCGTAAACACCTGATCGGGGATGTGATGTGCGTCCTTGGGCAGGCATGCAAAGGCCGTTTCCATATTCTCGCGCACGCTCATCATCGCAAAAATCTCGCGGCCCTGCGGCACATAGGCGACCCCGGCACGGGCAGCGGCATGGGCTGTCGGATGGGTCAACAGCGTGCCATCGACGGTCAATGACCCGCCGGAATAGGGATGCCTGCCCGATATGGCCTTGAGTAGGCTGGTCTTTCCCACCCCGTTGGTGCCCATCACGGCGGTGACTTCCCCCACCTGGGCGGACAGGTCGATCCCGTGCAGGATCTGGCTTTGGCCGTAATGCAGGGTCAGGTTCTCGACATTCAGCATCAGCCACGCCCCAGATAAACGTCAATCACGGTCTGATCGGCGGTCACATGATCCAATGAGCCCTCGGCCAGAACCGATCCTTCATGCAAAACGGTGACTTTGCAATCCAGACGGCGGACGAATTCCATGTCGTGTTCGACCACGACCACCGCGCGGGTTTCGGCGGCCCGCTTGAGCAGATCTGTTGTATGCTCGCGCTCTTGTGTGGTCATGCCGGCCGCAGGTTCATCCACCAATAGCAGCCGGGGGTCCTGCGCCAGCAACATGCCGATTTCGAGCCATTGTTTCTGACCATGGCTGAGCTCGCCCGCGGGCCGCATGAGTTCATCGGTCAATCCGACCTCTACTGCGATTTCCTCGATGCGTTGTCCGCCTTCCTTGGTCTTTTTGTAGAACAGGACTGCAAAAGGGCCGCGCGGATTGCGCAGGGCCATGGCAAGGTTTTCCCGAACGGTCTGTGCCTCGAACACGGTGGGTTTCTGGAATTTGCGCCCGATCCCCTCTCTGGCGATCTGGCTTTCCGACATGCCCAAAAGCGAGATATTCTTGTCCCCCCAGATCACCTGACCTTCATCCGGCTTTGTCTTGCCTGTGATAATGTCCATAAAGGTTGTCTTGCCGGCCCCATTGGGGCCGATGACAGCCCGCAATTCAGGCTCTCCGATCTGGATCGACAGGTTGTTGATGGCCCGAAACCCGTCAAACGTCACCGAGACGCCCGAAACCTCTAGCAGCGTGCTCATGACGGTTTCCTCACCAGATAGTCAAACAACCCGCCAATACCCTTGGGAAAGAACAGGGTCACAGCAACAAATGAGACCCCCAAAAGGACCAGCCACCAATCGGTCCACTGGATGGTGTAAAAGCCAAGGTCGATTGCAGGGGCCCCACCACCGGTGAACCAGCTCGACAAGAGCGAGACAAACGCCGCACCGATGACCGCGCCGTAAAGACGCCCGCGCCCCCCAATGGCAACCCAGACCGCCAGATAGATGGACGCAATCGGCGCAATCTCGGCCGGGTTGATGATGCCGGCCTGCGGGTAGTAAAGCGCCCCTGCGATGGCAGAAACGATCGCCGTCAGCGTGAAGACGAACAACTTGTAGCTTTCCACATTATAGCCGAGGAAACGTACCCGCGCCTCGTCATCGCGGATCGCCTTGATCACGCTGCCCATCTTGCCCGAGACAACCCAGGCAAACAGGATATATCCCAAGGCCAATGCAAGTGCGGATGCGTAAAAGAATGCCAGTGAAATTGTCGATTGCGGCGTGGTTTCAAAGCCGGGGATGTTTTGCAGCCCCGACAGCCCGTTATTGCCGCGCAACCCGCTATCGTTCTGAAACAGGTAAAGCGCCAGCGCCAGCGTCATGGCCTGGGTCAGGATCGACAGATAGACGCCCGTCACCCGGCTGCGGAAGGCCAGCCAGCCAAAGACAAGCGCCAGCAGGCCTGGCGCAAGGACAACCATCAACAGTTGCAGGAACAGGCTGTCCGAAAACGCCCAGAGCATGGGGAATTCAGAAGACCCCACGACCCCGAAAATCTGATTGCCGATGGCGTCGGTGATTTCCTGCGGCGTGGGCGGGATGGTTTGTGTGGCAAGGCTGTCGATGACGATCCCTTCGGTACGCGCGTACATCAGCCACATCCCGATCGCGTAGCCCCCGATACCGAAGAACGCGAAATGCCCAAGCGACAGGATGCCGCAATATCCCCATACTATATCCATCGCGATGGCGATCAGGCACAGGCAGAGCGTCTTGCCCAGCGTTTTGACAAAGGATGTGGAGAGTGTCCCGATCCCGGCCTCTGACAGGATAGTGACCCCGATGGTAAAGAGGCTGAGCGCCAGCAGGAACCACAGCACGGATGGATTGCGGGTGATGAATGATCTATGCATTTGCGCCGCCTTCGGCGTCGCGGTGGCAAGGGGGCGTTGCCCCCTCGGGCCTGCGACCCTCACCCCCAGAGTATTTTTGGCAAGATGATAGATGTGTCATGGGATCAATCCGCGGCCGCCCGGCCTTTGAGCGCGACGATGCCCCGCGGCCGGAATTGGATGAAAAGGATGATGAAGAGGATCATGTAGGTTTGTGCCGCCAGCGTGTTGGACGGATTCATCCATTCGATCCCCTTTTGCAGGAACCCGATCAGCGACGCGCCTGCCAGCGTCCCCCAGACATTGCCCACGCCGCCCACGACCACCGTCATGAATGATTGCACGATATAGTCGGCACCCATTTCGGACGTGACTTTGGCGTAAAGCCCGATGGCCACCCCCGCGATCCCCGCGATGCCCGACCCAAGCCCGAATGTCAGCATGTTGATCCGGTCCGGATTGATCCCCATTGATGCGGCCATTCCGGGGTTTTGCGTCACGGCCCGTACCTCTAGCCCCAACCGGGTCCGTTTGAGCACATAGAGGATCAGGCATAAAAAGATCAGCGCCAGCACGAAGATGGCAATGCGGATATAACTGATCTGGATCACATCCGAGAAAACCAGCGCCCCATCCAGCCATTCCGGCGAAGTCAGGGGCCGTGCCTGCGTGCCAAAGATATTTTTGGCCAGCTGCTGCAGCGCGATTGAGATCCCGAATGTCGCGAGCAGCGTTTCCAGCGGCCGGTGGTAGAGATGCCGGATCACAAGCCGTTCCATCGCAACCCCGGCCCCGAAAGTCACGGCAAAAGCCAATGGCAGCGCAATGATGATCGAGGCGGTGTAGCTGGGGACAAAGAGTTGCACCACATAGCCCGTATAGGCCCCCATCATGATGAATTCCCCATGCGCCATGTTGATGACCCGCATCACGCCAAATGTAATGGCCAGCCCGATTGCTGCCAGAAAATAGATCGAGGCGAGAGATAACGCGTCGAGCGCAAGATCAGCTGCCTGCCCCGCCGCAACCCGTGTTTCGACCGATCCGAGTGCGGCCAGTGCGGCATCAGTGATTGCTTTTTCATCTTCGGTATAGGTCTCGAAGAATGTGAATTTTGCCAGTGCCGCGTCTCGGTCGACCGCTGTCACCAGAGGCGGCACCTTGCCAGCCGCGGCCAACTGGGCATAAGCCCGTTCGCGGTTCGTGTCGGTGTTCAGTTGCGCGACCGGCACATCGCCAACGCGACCATCGACGATATTGTCCTCCAACGCGGCACGGATCGTTGCGGGGGGTGTGCGCAGGGCAGCAAGGTCGGCATCAACCAGCAGCGCATAAGCCGCGTCCGATGTCATGTCCTCGCCGGGGTTGAGAATGCGGGCGATGTTCTGGTCAGTCGGCAGTTCCACCGCAAGGCCGGGGGACGTTGACAGAATTTGGTTCAGGACGGCGCGTGCCTCGACGCTGGTATCGGTCGAAAGGCTTTCAATCGCCGCAATTCTGTCATCGGTGCTGTCGGCAAACCGGGCAGACATGAAATTGGCCAATTGGATCTTGCGTGCTTTCAGCGCGGGGTCAGCTTCGCCCTCGATCGAGGCAAGCAACGGGCCAAGTTGTGCGGCTTCGGGACGGCGCGCAATCGAGGCAACCGCCGTTGTGCGCCGTTGCAGATCGGGATCCATCAGCTGGAACTGGACCAGGGCCGTACCAATCAAACGACGGACGCCACCATTGGGTTTGAGTTGCGTAAATTCATCCTTTGCAGCGGTGTCCTGATCGCCTGTGTCGATATCGGTGATCGCCAGGCTGTCACCATCCTCAACCGCGATGAAAAACGGGCCGTCATCACGTTGCCAGACGGATTTATCCTGCCATTTTTCCAGAAAAACCGGGACGCCCGGCAGACCGGATGCGGCCAGATCCGCGAGGACGACATCAACCGACCGGCGGCCGGGCTTTGCCACCTCATCGGCGTGTGTCTGGAGGATGGACTGGATATCCTGGGCGTGGGCAACAGGGGCAAAGCCCAGAACCAGCGCGAAAAGCAGCAAAAGACGGTGCATGGAGGGGCTTTCAGGTCTTCAATGGGCGGGCACGGAGGAGAAAGAGAGACCCCGCGCCCGCACCGGCAGTATCAGTAGTTCGAGGTCAGCTGCACGCAGGTCTCGGTTTCGGTGTTGTACATACCGCAACCAAGCTCTTGCCAATCAGACTTCAGGATCGCCGATTCCGGCAGGAAATCGGTCCAGGCATCGCCCGGCACTTCGGAAGTCTGGCTGATGATATCAAACTGACCGTCGGCCTGGATTTCACCGATCAGCACCGGCTTGGCCAGATGGTGGTTCGGCAACATCACCGCAGTCCCGCCCGTCAGGTTCGGGAATTCCTGCCCGTACATGGCGTCGCGGACGGCATCAACCTCGGTTGTGCCAGTTTCAGTCACGGCATTCACCCACATGTTGAAGCCGATATAATGGGCCTCCATCGGGTCGTTTGTGACGCGATCTTCGCCGGCAAATGCCTTCCAGGCGGCGATGAATTCATCATTGGCCTCGGATTCTGCAGACTGAAAGTAGTTCCAGGCGGCGAGGTGACCGACAAGGTTGGATGTGTCCAGTCCGGACAGCTCTTCCTCACCAACGGAGAATGCGACCACAGGGATGTCATCAGCCGAAACGCCAGCTGCTGCCAGTTCCTTGTAAAAGCCGATATTGGCGTCGCCATTAATGGTCGAGATGACGCCAACCTGCTTGCCATCTTCGCCAAGCGCAACGACATCGGCAACAATTGTGGCCCAGTCGGAATGACCGAAAGGCGTGTAGTTCACGAAAATGTCTTCCTCGGCAATCCCCGCCTCTTGCAGGTAGGATTCCAGAATGTTGTTCGTCGTGCGCGGATAAACATAGTCCGTGCCAAGCAGGGCGAATTTCTCGACACCCAGTTCTTCGAGGAAATAGTCGGTTGCGGGGATCGCCTGCTGGTTTGGCGCCGCACCGGTGTAGAAGACGTTTCTGGAGCTTTCTTCACCCTCATATTGCACGGGGTAGAACAGCAGGCCGTTCAGTTCCTCGATCACGGGAAGAACGGATTTGCGTGAAACGGACGTCCAGTTGCCGAAAATCACGTCAACTTCGGAGACGGTCAACAATTCGCGGGCCTTTTCCGCAAAGAGCGGCCAATCAGACGCCGGATCGACGACAACCGCCTCGATTTCGCAACCCAGAAGACCGCCAGCCGCGTTCTGCTGTTCGATCAGCATCAGCATGGCGTCTTTCAGTGTGGTTTCGGAAATGGCCATGGATCCGGAAAGCGAATGCAGCACGCCCACCTTGATAGGTTCGGCACAGTCCTGTGCGACGGCCATGCCAGTACTGCCCAACAAGGCCGCAAAGACAGAAGCGCTAAGAATTTTGGTATTGTTCATCGAAACAAAGTCCCCGTTTCGGCGCTGCGATGCCTGTTATCAGGCCTGTCCCAATGGTATTGAGAACGCGCAGCAGTGATGTTGTAGTCGTGCGAGGGGAGTATTTCTGCCACGAAGCCCCCTCGCGCGGCGATGGATGTTCAAAAAGAACGCCCAAGGCCTAAAGTTTGCGCAGATGGGAGTCCCCTGCCGCAGGCCAATTAATTTGTCGCGCGTATAGGTTTGTGTCTTTATACGACACAAAAAGTGGCCAATGCCTAATTATTGGGCGACCTACCGCTTGGCATCCCACACCTCAGCAAAGAATGGGCGCCACGCGGCGATCACATCGTCCGGGCATTCCTCGGCCAGGTAATGACCACCGGGCAGTGACCAGCCCCGGACATCCGTAGCCCGTTCGCGCCATAGCGCGAGGCAATCAAAATGCGCCTCGATCGCGCCATCCCTGCCCCACAGGGCCAGAAGGGGCATTTCCAGCATGGCGGTATCATTGTCGTCATGGGCGATGTCGATGGTTGCGGCAGCGCGGTAATCCTCGCACGCGCCGTGAATGGCGCCCATATCGCCGAAGGCCGTCAGATATTCATCCAGCGCCTGCTGCACAAATGGGCGCAATCCGGCAGAGCCCGCACCACATTTGCTAAGCCAAAAGAATGCAGGATCAGCAGCAATCATCGTTTCGGGGAATGGATGGGGCAGCGTCAACCAGTACCAATGCCAATAGGTGTGGGCAAAGGCGCTGGTACCGTCGCGATACATCTCGCGCGTGGGCGCGATATCCAATGTACTTAGCCCGATGACCCGGTCGGGGTGGTCTGCCGCCAATCTATGCGCCACGCGGCTGCCGCGATCATGCGAACCGATCAGAAATGCGTCATGGCCCAGGGCATCCATCACTGCCAGGATATCTGACGCCATGGCCCGTTTGGAATATGGGGCATGGTCTGGCGTTGTCTGCGGTTTGACAGACCGGCCATAGCCGCGCAGGTCAGGGCAGATGACCTGATAGTCCCGCGCAAGGTCAGCCGCCACATGATGCCACATTGCGGATGTCTGCGGGTAGCCATGGAGCAAGACAAGCGGGGGACCATCGCCGCCAATTCTGCAAAATACCGGACCTGCGGGGCCCTCAAAGAAACGGTCTTCGAAGCCTGCAAAGAAGGTGCTTGCCGGCTGCGCGTCCATGGCCCGCGGATGCATCATTGTACCCTTTCGAAGTCTTTGTCCGGGCCAGATTAGCACCAATGCGGCGAAACGCGAGTGCGCCACGATCCCCAAAGTGACCCAACGTTCAAGCTAGGGTCAGGACCCATTAATTCCACGCCGTCAGTTTGACTGATTTTAGTCGTGACGAGGCGCAGCCCCGCCGTAATAGTGTTTCTATTTCAAGGGGATGCAACGATGATCACGGCCAAAATCAGCCAAACCCTTCGGGCGCGGATTTCACTTCATCTCAGCGGCGCGGGCCGCTTGCCCGTAGAACAACTATGGCCTGCGCGTCCCAAACCGCTGATATTTCGTGAAATCTGCGCTGGCGGTGTGGAATTAATGGGTCCTGACCCTAGGCAGGTGCGCGAAATACACGATTAACGTGTGTGTTCTGCAAAATAATGCTGTTACAAATTTCCTAGACATAAAAAGAACTGCAACATCTGGGGAAGTAACATGACATTTTATCGTCCGAATTTTCAGTTTGGTACATTTGGGGATGACGTTCTGACAGGAACCGATGACCGAGATTTCATTTTCAGCTTCTTTGGTGATGACGATATTTCGACCGGGGCCGGCAATGACCGGATCATCGCAGGATTTGGCGACGACCTTGTGACCGGCGGGGCCGGGGATGACTACATCAACGGTGGTTTCGGATTTGACATCGCCCGATACGCGGGCGGCATCGCGGACTATGACATCCAGATGGGCTATGGCTGGTTTGGCCGGACGACGGTTACGTCCACCACGGCGGTTGATGATGCCGGGCGTGACAGGTTAGTCGGCGTCGAGGCGCTCTATTTCGCGGCGGATGATTATACGTTGTTCATTGACGGCACCAACAATGCTGTGCTGGCCGAGGATGATGACGGGTTCAGCCTGCCTGAAAACAATCTGCTGGCGATCAACACGTTTGGCCTGCTGCAGAATGACCGGGATTTTGACGGGGATACCCTGACCATCATCAGCGTGTCCGAGACAAGCGCATCCGGCGTGCCCGTGGCTTTGAACGGCGAAACGATCAGCTACACCCCCGGGACGCAGTTTGACAGTCTTCAGGCTGGCGAGTTTGCGGTCGATACATTCACCTATGTTGTTGATGACGGCAAAGGCGGGACAGACACCGCCGTGGTCAGCATCACCATCGAAGGGACAAATGATGCGCCTGTGCTCACAGTCGACAACGCGACCGTCGCCGAGAATCAGGCCGACGTCATCGCAAACATCAGCGCCACGGATGTTGACAGCGACTTTCTGATCTTTTCGCTTGGCGGCGTTGATGCCAGCCTGTTCGAATTTGACGCAACAGGCACCCTGCGCTTTATCCTGGCCCCCGATTTTGAAGCGCCCGCCGACGATGGCGCCGACAATATCTACAACCTGACAATCACCGTCACGGACGAACAGGGTGCAAGCACCAGCGAAGATATCACCGTGACCGTCACAGATGTAGATGAAGTGCCGCCCGTAGTCGCCCGGATCAACGAATTCCATTACGACAATGTCGGCACAGATGTGGGTGAATTCGTCGAGATACGGACAAATACCGGGGATGATGTCAGCGCCCTGCTGTTGGAATTCTACAATGGATCGAATGGTTCGGTCTATCGCACGGCGACGATTGACGCTGCGACCATGACCACTGACGGGACCTATGATTACTATCTGATCAACCTGCCCAGCAACGGTATCCAGAATGGCGCCCCTGACGGCCTGGCCCTGTCGAATGGCGGAACCCTGATCGAATTCCTCAGCTATGAGGGTAGCCTGACCGCAGTTGGCGGCGCCGCAGATGGCGAAAGTTCGACCGATATTGGCGTGGCAGAGGCCGGCGATACGACAGTTGGCTTCTCGCTGCAGCGCGACGAGGATGGCAATTGGGCCGCGCCCGCGTTGAACACCGCCGGTGCGGCCAATGTCCCTGCCCCCATCGCCCTGGACGCCCGGATCAACGAGTTTCACTATGACAATGACGGGGGCGATGTCGGTGAGTTCATCGAAATCCGCACCAATGCAGGGGCAGATGCCAGCGGCGTCGGAATAACGCTTTATAACGGGGCCAATGGCGCGCCCTACGACACACTCGATCTGTCCGACGCTGTACAGTCGAGCGATGGAACCTACGACTACTACGTCTGGAACCTGCCAGCCAATGGCTTGCAGAATGGCAGCCCGGACGGGATTGCCTTGTCTGATGGCGATGGGCTGGTCGAATTTCTCAGCTACGAGGGGACGCTGACCGCGATTGGGGGCGTGGCCGATGGTCAGACCTCGGTCGATATCGGCGTGGAAGAAAGCGGGGCAACGCCGATTGGCGACAGCCTGCAGCGCAACGATGCCGGTGCCTGGGCCGAGGCTGGGCCCAACACCGCGGGGGCCGCCAACGCATTTGTTGCAGGACCGACAAGCGCCCGGATCAACGAATTTCACTATGATGATGACGGGGCGGACGATAATGAATTTGTGGAAATCCGCGTCAATGCGGGCGAAGATGTCAGCCTGCTAAGCGTCGATCTGTACAACGGAAACGGCGGCGCGTCATATCAAAGCTTTGCGGTCAGCAGCCTGCCCCGGACAACGGATGGCACCTATGACTATTACGTCTTTGAAGGCAGTGTTCAGAACGGCCCTGATGGGATCGCATTGTCCAATGATGGGGTCGTGGTTGAATTCCTCAGCTACGAGGGGGAAATCACCGCAACCGACGGGCCAGCCAATGGACAAACCTCGGTCGATATCGGCGTGGCAGAGGCCGGCGATCAGGCAGAGGGGCTTTCACTGCAACGCAATGATGACGGCAGTTGGGGGGCCGCCCGCGCGGCGACATCCGGCGCCGCCAATGATGAGGTTGTCGATCCACCCGCGACCGACGCCCTGATCAGCGCCATTCAAGGCAGTGGTGCGGAATCCGCGCTGGTGGGCCAGTCGGTCAATGTTGAGGCGGTCGTCACGCATGTGGTGTCCAACGGCTACTACCTGCAAGAGGAAGACAGCGATGCAGACGCCGACGCCGCCACGTCAGAGGGCATTTTTGTCTTTACCGGGGCGGCAGCCATGGTTGCGGTCGGCAATCAGGTTCAGGTGACGGGCGAGGTGCAGGAACGGTTTGGCCAGACGCAACTTACCAATGTGACCAGCCCGGTTATTGTCATGGACATGGTCGCGACACCCACGGCAGCAGAGGTGCTGTTATCCCCCGACGCAGCACCCGATTTTGAAGCGGTCGAAGGGATGCTGATCACTGTCTCCAGCGGTAAGCCTGATCCGTTGATCGTGATCGAGAACTTCAATTTTGACCGTTTCGGGCAGATTGTCATCAGCGCCGGCGCGCAGACGCAGGCAACACAGCTCTTTGATGCGCAGACCGAGGCCGATGAAATCGCAGCCCTGCAAGAGGCGAACCAGATCAACCGGTTGATCCTTGATGACGGCGATAGCAGCCAGAATCCGGACCAGTTTGAATTTGTACCCGGTGGACCCGGCGACAACGGCAATGGGTTTCTTGACGCAGGCGATGATTTTGGCGATGCGGGATCGACGCTGCGTTTGGGCACCGAACTGACGGATGATGTCACCGGCGTTCTGTCCTTTGCGTTTGGCGATTACCAACTGATCGTGACCGAAACGCTGGATATTGATGAAAGCACCAATAGCGGGGCGCGTCAGGATACGCCGGATGATGTGGGCGGTGACCTGCAGGTCGCAAGCGTGAACGTCCTGAACTATTTTGCGACTATTGATGAAGCCGGTGCAGGATCAGGGCCGAACAACCTTGACCCGCGCGGGGCGGATACGCTGGACGAACTGGGGCGGCAGACCGAAAAACTGGTCGCGGCCATCACCGGAACCGGGGCCGAAGTGTTTGCCCTGCAAGAGATCGAGAATGGCGGCTTTGGCGCCACGTCTGCAATCGCAACCCTTGTCGGGGCTTTGAATATCGAGGCTGCGGCATCCGGATCCGGCGCATCCTACGCCTTTGCGGACCCGACGGCGGATGCAGGTTTCATTGGGACCGATGCGATCACGACCGGGGTCATCTACGATCAGAACGCTGTGCGGCTGATACATTCGGAAACACTGGTCTACGTGGAACAATCCGCGCAAACGACGTTTGATCTGGCAAATGTGCTGGATACCGCGCTGGGCACTGACCGGGTTGGTGACTTCCAACGCAATAGACCCTCTGTCGCGGCAACGTTTGAAGATCTTGAAACAGGCGAGATCTTTACCGTGGTGTCATCACACTTCAAATCCAAAGGACCAAGCGGGCTTGATCGGTTGGCAGAAGCGGCGCAAGACGCGCTTGACGCAGGAACGGCAACCGGGTTCACGCAGGCCGACGTGGATGCGCTTGTCGCCGACCCGAACTTTGATCAGGGCGATGGGCAGGGTTTCTGGAACCAGGTCCGGCTGGATGCATCCATCGAACTGGGTGACTGGATCGCGAATGGCTACAATGGGGGCGGCACCACGAACTATGTGCTGCTTGGTGACCTGAATGCCTATGCCAAGGAAGATCCGGTCCAGCACCTTGCAGAGGATGCAGGTCTTGTCGATCTGATCGACCGCGAAATCGGGCAGGACGAGGCGTATAGCTTTGTCTTTGACGGGCAGCGCGGCACGTTGGATCAGGGGCTCGCCGATGCGGAATTGGCGGCCTTTGTCACCGGCGCGACCGAATGGCATATCAACGCAGACGAGCCTGATCTGCTGAACTATGATACCTCATTCAAGAACTCCGCCTTCTACAATGACGGGGTCTATGGCGCATCGGATCATGATCCATTGATCATCGGCCTGGACTTTGACGGGCCAGATCCATTGCTAGGCTAGGAATATTGAATGTGCTGCCCGGGGCATCGCGCCGGGCAGAGCCTATCCGGTGATCGCGGCCCAAGAGGCCAACAGGGTGCCGATCGCAGCAGTATCATAGGAAAACAGGCCCGTTTCATTCTTGGCACTGACCAGTGCAACGGCACCCTCGCCCGCCAAGGCATTTTCCAGACAGATCAGAACGGGCCCGTCCTGATCAGGCCTGACTTTTGCATGAGCCGTGCGAAACGCGACAATCTGTTCGTCCCAAATCGCCTGCAGCACTTCGGAATCGCCTTCGGCCTCGACAAGCTTGTCATCCACCAGATAAAGCAGACCACCCATCACCCCGGCATTTGCAGCCAGAAAACGTTCCACCGGAGGCGGCGGCGCCGCATCCAGATCGACACCCCAGGTCACAGCCAGCGCAGTTGCCGGAACGCCGGTGTCAGCGCTTGGGCTGCTGGACTTCACCGGGGCGGCAAGCACCGTAATCTTGGCGGCTGCGGTGGATATCGCCGTCAGGGCGGCACCAACGGTGTTGATCGTGTCGGGGTCTTCGGCCGACAGGAACTGGCCCACAACGTCATCCTTGTCAGGAACGTCGCCGGTAATCGCCGTAATGCCACGGAACCTGCGGCCAGCCGCAACAAGGCTGACGGTGACATCACCCATGGTGAATGTCAGGGTCCGTTCCAGAACGGTATTGTCGACCTCGCGCAGGATCGCGGACATCGGCAGCGGGGCCCCACCGGATGATATCACACGCGCCCCGCCGTCGACAAAAACCGCATCTGCCGCAACCAGAGCGGCCAGTTTCGTGGAAAGGGATGTATTATCAATCACTTGTGTTGTCCTGCGATCACTATATTTCTTGGCCTAGGTGCCGCCGCTGATGCGGTCAAGACAGGGGCGCGCGTCCGACAGGAATGCAGCAACATCCACATCCGGCGCACAGACGCAGCACAACACATCCGTCGGCTCGGCGGGCGCGCGCAGGAAGATACGCAGTTGATCCTTTGTGGCAACAAAGGCGGCATTGCTGGGGCTATCGCCAAAGGCGGGGTTCTTATCTGTGCCCAGCGCCATCGCGGCCTCTGCACAAAGCTTGTCCAGACTTTCGCGCCGATATGTCGTGTCCGAATTTGTCACCAGAATCATCTGTGTCGACAAATCAGCAAATGCCAGCGTATCGCAGCCCGAAAAATTGCCTTTCAGCGCGTCCAAATCATCAACAACCATGTTTCTCTACCCGTCTTCTCATAGCCCTTGTTCCTCACTAAGGGAAAATAAGAGATTGGGGAAGCCTGTGAAAGAGGCGCGCGCGATCAAACGCCGTCAGCTGTTGCCATTTGAAGAGGCAGCCGCCGGGCGCACCCGCTTGGGCTGCTCTGTGTCGCTGGACCGTTGCACACGACGCGGAACAACCGGGGCGGCCACATGTTCGGGGACAGCCTGACCGTCGGCAATGTTATACAGCGGCTCTGGGCTGCGGGCCGCAAGATCGGACAGCTTTTGCAGCGTTTCGATCAAATGTTCGACAAACGGGCCAGCCCCGCTGCCATCCCACTTTTCGTAATCATCCCCCGCCTCCAGCGCCTGAAGCAGTGAAATCGGGAACGTGCCGCCGAACTGTCCTTCGGTCTCGCGGCGTACCCGCTTGAAGACACGGCGGCGGTCCTTGTCGGTCGTCAGCTTGTCGTAACGGGTGATCAGCAGGATGGAATTCTCGCGAACCGATTGCGGCATTGTTTCCCACACCGCAGCCTCGGATTGGCGCCAGGCTTGGGTCGCATGGGTGCACCAGATCACGGCGTCAATCTCGGGCAGGACACGTTCCCAGACCTCTGATGACATGTTGGGATCAGAGATGCCCGGAAAGTCGATCAGGTCGCAAACATCCAGAACGTCGCATTCCATGAAAAGCCGGATAACCCGGGTTTCCTCGACCGGGATCCCTTCGAGGTGATCAAGCGAGATAGCCTCGGCATGACCGTCGACATCTTCGCGGTAGGGTTGGGCGTTGCCATAGGACATCCACACCGGCGAAAGGCGTGTGGCGGTCACCTTTTCGGGCAGCGGTCGGGCGCCAAGCAGCAGGTTTGACAAGGTGCTTTTGCCCGCGCTGAATTCGCCCATCAGGGCGATCCGGGGTTTGCGCCGTTCGCTCATGCGGCTGATCCGTCGATGGCGGCGCCATGGCTCAGCTCTTCGAAGATGTAGTCAAACAGCTCTTCGCGTTCTTGCTGGGCCTTGATGCCAAAGATATTCTCGAGGTCATCAACACCAATATTCGATTTCTCGCTGATATCGGTCAGCAAGGCGCGCTGTTCGGCCATGAAATCTGTCAACTCGCGCTCGGCCATTTGCCGAATACCGTTGGCTTGCCTGACTTTCAGTTCATCCACGATAGGGGCGGTTTCAGCCTCGATCAGGTCATAAAAGCCACTTGCAAAGGCGCGGTAGCCCTTGCGGCGTTTCCACCAGCCCTTCCACCAGGATGTCTGCAGATCAAGCGCGATGGTCTGCCCAAGCGATACAGGCGCAGGAATTTCCGGCGCCGCAGGCGGTGTGATCGTGAAGTTCTCAACATCGACACCAAACGCTGTCCGGTAGGTTTCCGCCAGTTCGGTGGATGCGACCTGAAACACCTGATCACAGGTCGACGATACATTGCGGCGCATGACCTGATAGCTGGTCCGCAGCAACATCCGCAGCCCGTCAGGGCTATATTGCCAGACCTGATCTTCACCATTGGTTTCCAGATGCTGCAGCAGGGATTCCAGTGCACGATCCAGGAAACGTTTGTGCGATTGGTCAACCCGCGACCCGAACTGCTGGAAAACGATGTCCAGCCGTTCGTTCAGCAGCGCCAGATTGTCGGCCTCAAGCTTATCGAGATGTGTCACCAGTTCGCCATGCGGCATCACATCGACATTGTCGCCGTCCAGACGCATGGACACGACAGAGTTCGACGCGCGCACACCGCTGACAAGGTTCAAGGCACGCTTGCGCGAGGATGTCAGAATTTCCGCACCCGGCCCTTCGGCAATCCGGTCGGCCAACGCCTTGTAGAGTGCGGGAACCCCTGACAGATGCCAGACAAGCTCGTTCGTTTCCATGCCGGCAGTCTTGGAATCCAGCGCCACTTCAGCCCAGTTATACAAGGCCTCGGCACTGTCGGACACGATTTCGTTGAGATCTTCAGACAAAGCGATATTCGCCCAATACGCACTGCCAAAGATAACTTCGGGGTTTTCGGGGCCGTTATTGTCCGCAAGGGTCTGCAAAATGCTGTCGCGAATTT
Source organism: Yoonia sp. SS1-5 (assembly GCF_038443705.2). Classification (NCBI taxonomy): domain Bacteria; kingdom Pseudomonadati; phylum Pseudomonadota; class Alphaproteobacteria; order Rhodobacterales; family Paracoccaceae; genus Yoonia; species Yoonia rhodophyticola. The sequence goes on from NZ_CP151767.2 coordinate 2,313,934, forward strand.
CGGGCACCTGATCAGCGGGGTTCGACAATTCGTCGATCCGGTTCACGAAAATCACAACCTCGCGGGCCTTTACGTTCGATATCAACCGGATCAGGCCCATATCCATAGAGCTCAACGCCTGATGCGCTGACAGCACAACCACACAGATGCGGCTTTCGCGCAATGCGTTGATGGTGATCTGCTCGCGCATCATGAAGGTATCGTTCACGCCGGGGGTGTCACGCAGGCAGAACGGCATCGGGATGGCCGGGGCGGACAGATACAGATCGGCCGATTTGGTGATATCGGCGAACTGACCCTGCTGATCCTCTTCGTCGAGGTCCTCAAAATCATCGCCCATGCAGACGTAGCGTTCCACCAGCTCGTCAGTGAGTTCGGCGTAATTGTGTTTCTGACCCAGCAGCAGTTCAAACTTGCGCCCCAGTCGGGCCTTTGTCTTTTCACGCATCTCTGCGATCTGCTCGCGGACTTTCTCAAGCTCCTCATCAGCGCCGGCGCGCGACGACAGTTCACCGATTCGGCCGCCATTCTCGACAAGGTGGTCCCATTCGCCCTGGCTAAAGAACTGGAACGTGGCCGTCGGCGCATCCAGCGGCAAGGGCGCATTCAGATGCAGCGAGGTCACAACCGATGTCCACGGGTTCACATCCGCAGGCAGCAAATCAGGCCGACCGATCATTGCGTTGACCAGTGACGTCTTGCCAGACTTGATCTGGCCAATCATCGTGATGCTTGGCTCAAAAGCCCTTAAGGATTTGATTAATTTGGCAGATTTCTTCTCGGTGTCGTTGCTGCCCAGCTTGACGACATCCCCGAGAGTGGCCTCGAGGTCCTTGATCTCGTCATGAAACTCTTCCAGCTTTTCGAGGCCGAGTCGCATGAATGGGTGGTGCGCTGCCGGGACTTTGTAGCCGTCCCCTTTTGTCAGCTCTTCCATTTTCATTCCTGTCCGTCCTCAATCACAAAACTTCTTAACAGTTGTTCAATGCGCCGCCAAATCACGACTCTACGCCAGCTTTATTGCTATAATGGAAACAGGTTAGCAGGGCAAAACTATGGCGATTGTTTCTCATTTCTTTCAAGTGTTGTCGCAGGTTACGCAGCCAGGTCGGCCTGCAACTCGTGCTTGATCTGCAAAAGCAGGCTTAACGCCTCAATCGCGGCGCTGTCGCTCTTTTCCATCTGCATCAACTGCACCAGATCAGCGGCATCCATGGCGGCGTTGCGCGCGATCTGAAGGCGTTCATCGGCAGCATCACCGTTGTCATTCAGATGCTCGCTTAACCATTGCATATTTTCGACCGTCTTGGCGATGATCTTTGCAGGTGCCCCATCCTGAGACCCTTCGGCAAGTTTCAGCATCGCCTGACTTTCAGCCACGATATAGGACACAGCACTTTCATAGGCATCGCGCGTGCTTGGCTGCAAAGTCACGATATCGGCCGGGGTATCGGCTTTCTTGGCGGCGGCTTTGGGCTTGGCTTTTGATTTCGCTTTCGGCTTTGCCTTGGCGGTGGTTTTTGGTGCGTCGGCAGGCACATCTTCGGCGGTCATGATGTCGGCCAAAACATCCATGTTCTGGTGCATCAGCATATCGGCCATATCAATGGCCGTCTGACGCCCTTGATCCACCTGTTTCAGAACAGCCGAGATCAACGCCGTCCCGCCCGACGCCTTCAGCGCGGCCTTGTCCACATTGCCGTCATCGTCACGTGCGCCAATGGCGTCCAGCGTGGCAATCGGCATGATTTTGTTGAACTCATGCTGGGCTGTGTTGCGAATTGTGCCTTCGCTCGCTTCCAGCATCCCGTTTGCCTTCAGGAAATCGGCCTTCGTGATCATCAGGAACGCATGGTCCTTGATCAGATCAGGCATCACAGACCACAGGGCCTGTTCAAGCGCGTTAAATCCTTGGGTACACCACAGCGCGACATCCGCACGTTTGGCCGCCCACTGGCTGGCCCGATGCATGGATGCCTTGTCCTCGGGGGCGACGACCTCCAGCACGGAAATCTTGCGCAAGGCTGGCAGCGGGAGCTGCAGGTCCACAAACACCGGGGATTGTTCGGCGATCGAGGATGGATCCACACTGATCAGGGTCTGCTGACTGCCATCCGCAAGGGTGCAGGTCGCCTTTGCCTCGTCACCATAGGTCAATTGCAGGCTTGGCAGGCGGACGCCTTCGGGAACAACCTCGGATCCGACAAGCAGATTCAACAAGGATGACTTTCCAGAAGAAGGCAGGCCCATCAACGCCAGCCGGACCGGTTGCTCGATCCGTGACAACAGATGTTCGGCCCGTTCCTGAGCGGGTTCAGGCAGCCGCTTTGACGCGACTGCCTGTTTGAGTTGTTCGTGGACGCGTGCGCCCAGAGATTGGTTCGACATTACTTACCTCCGGCGGCTAACTTAGCCGGCGGCGTTGCCTCTTCAACCTCCTTTTTCTTGCCAGCGCCTTTTGGCGACTGCGATTTCGCGTCAGTCTTGCCATCTACGGACTTCAACGGCGCGACCTCTTTGACGGTCGGCGGCAGTTGCAAATCCTTGACGCGGGCCGCTTCGGGGTTGCGCGGCTTCATACCGTCGGGAGTCACAATCGCGTCTTTCTTGTCCATATCGACAACACGCGTGATGTTCGACCCGTGCGTATCAATCTGACCTGCAGGCTTGGCGCGGATCGCGCGGATCACCGGCTTGTTGTGGTTCAGCTTGATCACAGAGAACGTGCAGTTGTCCTGATCAGGATCACCCAGCGCCTCGATTGCCTCGAGAAGGTGACCGCAGATTTCGGCGCTCTTGCGACGGCGATACCGGTGCAGGATCTTCTGGATATGCGGCTCTTCGAGATATTGCAGGCCGTCAGACGAAACGACAACGATATCACCAACCTGCAGCTCAAACGGTGTCCGGGGACAATCCGATTTCGCCACGCGATCGCCAAGGATGACCGAGGTCAGGCAGTTGCGATCCGGATGGTTTTTGCCGGCAGCCGGGTCCAGCAAACCTTGCTTGACCATAAAGTCGATCTGCGGCGCCATCGAATGGTCTTCGTTCAGCTGCTGCATCTTTCCGGCACGGAAATGATAAAGCGGGCTGTCACCAATCGACATCCAGAACATCCGGTTTTCGATCAGGACCAGGGACACCAGAGTAGCCCCCATTCCGCGTGTATCCGGGTTCTCTTTGACGTGTTCGCGCACAACATTGTTGGCGTTCACAGCCGCAGAGGTCAGATATTGCGGGATCTCATTTTCGAAATCCGTGAAATTCGCACTTTGGAATTTCAGCTCACTATACACTTCGGTCACGACGATCTTGCTGGCGACATCACCAGCGGCGTGACCGCCCATGCCGTCTGCAAGAACCACAACACCACTGTCCGCCCCAAACGGGAAGTCGGTGACAATTGCGTCCTCTTGATAGTCTCTACCGCCCTGACAAATCGCTGACGCGACGTCAAAACGTGGTTCAGGCGATCGCCACATCTTCATCATCCTCCCCGTCTGCACTGTCTTCTGTCCAGCTGAAATTTTCATCACAGAGGGCTACGAAGCGCAGAACCGTCTCACCAATACGCATGACGTCACCCGTTTTCAGCGTCTCGTTGCTGATCAAAGGCTTGTCGTTCAGGCGCACAATATTCGACTTGCCGCCATGGCCCAGCGTGAATTCCTTTGCTTCTGGGTCATAGACGATCGCCGCATGGTTTGTGCGCGAAATAGAGTTGTCGCCAAAATCAAGCTGCACAGCCTGATCTTCGCCACGGCCAATCTGGGACATTCCAGCAAACAGCGAAAAGCTTTCGCCGCGGCCCGGACCTTCGGAAACCACGATCCAGCCCACTGGGAACTTGGACCGTTGTGCCGGGGCGGATTTGGGCGCATCGTTGAAGATGTCCACAACATCGCCGTCGGACTTGTCAAAGCCGATCAACCGGGTCTTGGTCCGGCGGGCACGTGCTGGCGACCGCATTGCGGCGCTGGCAGCGTCAGCTGCACCTGCGGAAGGCAGATCCGGCACTTCGGTTGGCAGCTCGGTCGAGCCGTCTTCCATGTCCCAGATGTTCACACCACCGGCCGCGCCGCCATCACCAGCATTTACCTTGCTATTGATGTTGGTGAGCATATCGCTGACCCCGGCATCGCCATTCTCATCCTCGACGATCGAACCGATTGTGTCCCGATAGGACTGTTCGAGCGTTTCCGCATCAGATCGGCCAGCGTTTCTGTCTTTTCTACCGAATAGAGCAAGAAGAAATTTCATTTTACCTACCTTCCATCTAAATCACAGGGCGTGGCCGCAAGGCCTGCCGTCCCGTAAATTATTCCTCATCACCAGTGTAATTCATTGGCGCCACCCACGTACTTTCGCCCCGCCGAACCGAGAAAATGAACTGTTTCGTTCCTTTTTCGAGTTCGCTTTCGACGATCGTCGCGATCGCGTCACGGCTTACAAAATCCTGACCAGTCGGGATGTAGCTGACAAGCACATCGCCCACCTTCAACTCACCCGCACCGCTTTCCGGTGCGTCGGTCACAACTGTCCGCCATTCTGTTCCGGTATAGCTTGTCTGGAATTTCACGCCGTTGCGCAGTTCAGTCTGCTGAACCACTGGCAGGATCCAGGGCTGATCGACGCTTTCGCTTGTCGCGGGGTCCAAGGTGCCGAATGCGACTTCGATCTGATCGGCCTCACCGATATCAGTGGCGTTGCGCAATACGCTTGGGATCTGGCTGATCGCATCAACGGGTGTACCGTTTACGGATGTGACCACCAGGCCGGGCTTGACCCAAACCGGTGAGATCGCACCGACCTGACCAATCACGTTGGATCCGGCTGCATCTGCTTCGAACGGCAATTGAACCGTCCATTGTGTTTCCACGGATGCTGGCGGCAGTTCATTACCAGGCTTTACAGCAACAATCTCTTGCGCTTCAGGACCGGGGCCAACCGCACTGACCGTTGACGGCGTGCTGGGCAGCGCAACCGCTGGGGTCGCACCATCGGCAACCGGACGGTTTGCTGTCTGGCTTGGCAGATCGCGGGTGCCTTCCAGCGCGTCGGTCTCAGGCCGCGGCGTCGCAACAGGCTCTGGCAGTGGCGCGGGCGCTTCGATGACCGGCGCGGCTGCAATCTCTACACTTTCGGGACGCACGGCAGGGCGAACTGCCGGAACGGGCAGGGTCGCGGCTTCGGTGCCGGATACGATCACGGGACCATTTGGCGCTTCTTCTGCCGCATCGGTGCCGGTGTCGGTTGTGATGACAACAGGACCCACAGGTTCCGGTGTTTCGGCAGCCGGTGCTTCCTCGGCCGGGGCTTCAACCACAGGCTCGGTGACGGGGGCGGCGGCCTCTTCAACAGGGGCCACGGCGGCGTCGTCCGTCGTTACGGTCGGCGCTTCGGGCGCAGTTGTAACAGGCGTGGTCACTTCGGGGGTGGTCACTGTCTCGACCGGTGCGACCGCAGCGGTTTCAACTTCGACGTTTGCGGGCGCCTCGGGCACTGCAGTGGACACCTCGGGTGCCGCAGCCACCGGGGTCGCTTCGGGCGTATCATTGCCGGTTGCCACAAACGCACCAACGCCGATCAGCAACGCAACAGCGGCGGCCGATCCAAGGAGCATTGGCATTTTTGATCGGGTCTGTGTCCCTTCATCCGCAGCCACGGCGGCAACAGGTGCAGCACCGGCAACGTTCAACGCCGTGACGTTGTCGGTATTGCCGTCCATCATGTCGATCCAGGCCTTGGCGGACTGCAAACGATCTTTCGGCAGGACGGCGAGCGCCTTGTCGATGGATGCCAGGAAATCATCGTCGTAATCGGGGAAGCGGCCGATCAGCGGCACATATGGGTCAGCTTCGCCGGATGCGATAGCGGCAAGACGAGCCTGCGAGTTGGGCGGCACGTCCTTTGCAATCAGGTGGTGGAAGGACGCAGCCAGCGCGTACAGGTCACTGCTTGGGCTTTGCTCGGACCCTGCAATGTAGAATTCCTGCGGGGAATAGCCGTCCTTGACCACGCGCAGCGCAGACAGAACCCGGCTTTGCTTGGTTGCTTCTTCACGCGCAGCACCAAAGTCGATCAGGACCGGGTGAAAGTCGCTGTTGATCAGAATGTTGTCCGGCGAAATGTCACGGTGCAGGATGCCCTGATCGTGGATAAAGCCCACAGCGCCCAGAATTTCCTTGAGGATCGACTTGATCTGCGCAGGCGTCAGCCCGTGATTAGGATCCTCAATCGTGTCCAGAAGGTCGCGACCTTCCACGAAATCCAGCGCCATATAGGCGGTTTCGTTATCCTCGAAAACCTGGTGCACGCCAACGATGTTGGGGTGATCAAGCTTGGCGAGACTGCGCGCCTCTTGCACAAACAGGCGAACAATGGACTTCAGCTCGTTCTGGTGCGCACGGGAACGGGCCTGCACGATATAGCGGCTCCGACGGCAGAAGGCACCGGGGAAACACTCTTTAATAACGATCTTGCGGTCGAGGCTGTCTTTGGCAAGATACGTGATACCAAACCCACCCGCGTTCAAGAAATTCTCGATCGTGTACTGACCGTGCATCAACTTGGTGCCCGGCTTCAGTTCATCGACGAAACTGTCCTTGTCGTCCGCGTTATCTTTTACTTGCGCCTTACCCATCTCACATCCAGCTTTCAAACTTCGGTTGCACACGGAGAAAGCCCGTTTGCACTCAGTGTCTAGTCTCATTCAAATTGGGCTAAAAAGTGACGCCAACTTGTTGTTTCGAGGCCCGTAATCCGGACCATTCTGTGCCATTGTTCTCTAATCGTAAACGGAATAGCGGCAAAAAACCGCCGATACCCGTTATTTATATTCATTTTTGGCGGTCAAGCGCCGTTCGGACACATTTCCGCACCTTCGTTTACCTTAAATTCGAAAAAACAGGCATTTTGCACAGTTTCCCCGGTTCGCCTGCGCCGCTCTGCGGGGATTTACAAGTGATTCCCCGGCGCTGATTGAAGGTCGTCTTAACGATTCCTTTACCGAAAACGTATAGCGGCCTCGTCCGCAGACTTGAAACCCTCCTTGTTGTCGCGCTTGCTACGGTGCAGCATTGCCGCAACGGGGGATGTGTGAATGGCGAAAGTCTTTATCAACGGTTTTGGTAGAATCGGCCGTACGGTGCTGCGCGCCTGGGCGACCGGATATGCGCCGGACATAACCATTACTGGTATAAATGACATTGCCGCACCCGATCTGTGCGCGCACCTGTTTGCCTATGACAGCGTCTTCGGGCCGTTCCCCGGACAGGTGGGATTGGACGGCCCGGATCTGGTGGTGAATGGCCATCGCATTCCGCTGCATCGCAGCGATACCATGCGCGGGCTTGATCTGGGCGGCGCGGATATTGTCATGGAATGCACCGGCAAAGCGAATGAGCCAGAGGTTGCGAAGCGCGGTCTGCAAGCCGGGGCGCGGCGGGTCCTGATCTCTGGGCCCTCTGACGCGGCTGACCTGACCGTTGTGCTGGGGGCCAATGATGCATTGCTAGGCGACCAACCCATCGTGTCGAACGCATCCTGCACCACCAATGCGCTTGCGCCGCTTGTCAGGCTGATTGACGACCATTGGGGGGTTGAGACGGGATGGATGACGACGATCCACTGCTATACAGGCAGCCAGCCAACCATTGACGCCCCGCGCGATGATTTTCTGCGTAGCCGGGCGGCGGGTCTGTCCATGGTGCCGACGACGACATCTGCCCAACGGTTGCTCAATCAGGTCCTGCCAGACATCGCCGGGCGGATAGAGGCCGCGGCCGTCCGGGTTCCTGTCGCAAGTGTGTCGGCCGTGGATTTGACCATTGTTCCAAAGAGGCCGTGCAGCCTTGCAGATTTACATGCGATTCTGCGCCAGCAAAACGGGATTATCGGGCAGATTGATGCGCCGCTGGTATCATCGGACCTGCGCGCACGGCCTGAAAGCGTGATCGTTTCACTTCCTGAAACGCGGGTCACGCAGGGCGGGCTGGCGCGCGTATTTGGCTGGTACGACAATGAATGGGGCTTTTCCTGCCGAATGCTGGATGTCGCCGGGATGATGCGGATCCAGCCGTGACGATGATGTAAGTTTCAAGCGTGGCATTTGCTGCAATTTTTCGCTTGTGGTCTGCAGATGACAGATTTATAGAACGCGAACTTGGCGCGGGATGGAGCAGCCCGGTAGCTCGTCAGGCTCATAACCTGAAGGTCGTAGGTTCAAATCCTACTCCCGCAACCAATTACAACGGACGCCCCGCAGACATACCTGCGGGGCGTCGTTTTTTTTCGCCAACCCTGTACATGATCCCACCCAGCTGACCATGCGGTTCCACATCAAGCCCAGTGTCTATGGTGGTTCGCTTGATGTGGGCGATCAAATCTTGGATGGCATGAATAGCACGTTCATGGAGTTAGGATCGCTCAGACCATCGGTGAGTTGCGTGATCCTGGTGCGGTACAGTTGTTCGATGTTGCAAATCAGGATGGCTGTTTTGGTAAGCCGCCCGAAAACGAGGGCCTCGCGGAAGCAAAATACAGTGACCCGCTGATCATGAGCATCTTGAAGGAAACGTTAGAACAAACTGGTAACCCAAAGTGTCTTGCCCCACCTTGGCTAGCTGACGCGGGCACCCTGGCTCCAGCCGCCGCGCAGGATGGGCGTTTCGTTTACCAAACTGACGCGCAGAACATCACCTCTTAGCCTGGTTTCTAGCCGTCCGCGATCTTTCAAACCCGCAGCTTCGGCTGGGTTTCTCGTTACCGTGGAAATTGCGCGGGGCAGATCGCTCCAAATCTGTGCCAATCGGAAGGCTGACAACAACAGCGCGGCGGGCACATAATCGGATGAGACGATGTCCAGAAGATCTGCTTCGGCCAGTTCCTGGGCCGCAACGTTGCCGGAATGGGACGCGCCCCGGATCAGGTTCGGTGCGCCCATCATGATAGCAATACCATGATCCCGACAGGCCTGCGCAGCCTCTCGCGTAGTTGGAAACTCTGCGAACCCGACACCATTTTTGGCAGAGGTCGCCACATGCGCCGCTGTTGTGTCGTCATGACTTGCCAGAACCGCCTCAAGCCGTTTCGCCTCGGCAACGGCGCCGATTTCATGCTTCGCCCCGAAACGTTCCTGCAATCGCAGCAGGTTCTGAACATGCGCTGCAAACTCGGCATCATTCATGCCACGTTTCTTGGCTACGTAGTTCTTGAAGGCGGTCATATCGCGGAATTGGCGCTGCCCCGGTGTGTGATCCATCAGGCTGACGATGCCGACACGGTCTTTTGCGCAAAACCTACCGAGTTCCTCAAGAAGCGTCTCAGAGCAAATCTCGGCCCGCAAATGCAGAAAATGACTGATCTTGAACATGCCAGCGGCACGCGCTGCAAGCAATTCGTCAGCGAGCTTGCGGGCATAGTCGATATAGCGGCCTTTGCCGCTATGGATGGAGCCGACCCGCATCGCATCGAACACGGTCGTGATCCCGGTTGATGCCAGCTCCGCGTCATGGGCTATCAGCGCTGGCAGATGCGGCCAATCCACCTTGGGCCGCGGTTCGATATGGCGTTCGACATTGTCGGTGTGCAGTTCCACCAGACCCGGCAGAACGAAGTCTTGCGCGCAGTCGACAGCACCATCCGGTACCTGATCCCCTTCAGTTATGTCGGCAATCACACCATCTTCGATGGTCAGCGACCCCAACAGAACTTGATCAGCCAGAACCAATCGCGCATTTGCCAAACACAGGTGATTTGACACGTTAATGTCATGCGCATTCTTCAAAGAGGACGGGGAAACAGGGGAATTCATGTCATACTCTCGATTTGCAATCTATTACGTCCCGCCCGAGGGTCCGCTCGCCACATTCGGCGCGACATGGCTGGGCTGGGATATTCTGCGCGGGGCCACAATGCCGCAGTTTAATGTGCCCGGGTTGGATGACATCACGATGACACCGCGGAAATACGGGTTTCACGGGACGCTGAAACCGCCGTTCCATTTGAAGCCGGGACAAACCCAGGCCGCGCTTGAAACAGCGGTTGCCGCCATGGCCAGCCGTATCGCGCCTGCCATATGTGATGGGTTGCGCCTGACACCGCTGAGCCGGTTTCTGGCTCTCACGCCTTATGGCGCGTTGGGGCAACTCCAGCAGGTCGCAGAAGCCTGCGTCCGCGAGCTTGACGATTTTCGCGCCCCAGCCAGCGCGTCCGAATTGACCAAACGGCGCGCGGCGGGCCTGACCGAAAGGCAGGACGCTTTGCTGACGCGCTGGGGCTACCCCTATGTCATGGAAGAATTCCGGTTCCACCTGACCTTGACGGGAAAGCTGCCGGAAGATGCGGTGCCACACTGGACAACGGTTGTGGTGCGCGATCTGCCCAAGCTGCCCCGACCGTTTGTCGTGAACCAAATTGCGTTGTGCGGCGAGAGGCGCGATGGGCGCTTTGAACTGATCCATCGCTACACGCTCGCGGGCTGAAGCGCCGACACCGCGCGCGCGACTGTTTGTGACAGATCGCCGTCATTTGACAACGTGATGACATTCAGGCCTTGCGGTAGCGGCTTTACCGCCTGCGCGAGCCGTTTTGCGATCTCGTCGGGCGTCTCCCGGCCCCGCGCGGCCAAACGGGACGCAAGCGTTTTCGGGCTCGCTATGATGTTGAGCACCAAGAAATTGTCGAAGGCGTCTGCCCCTGCGGTCAGTGCCCCGCGCGAAAAATTCGCAAGGCAATCTGTGCCCTTGTTCAACTGATACCGGACAGATACCGGGATGCCGTAATGCAAGCCATGCGCGCCCCAGTGTACCACAAAGGCCCCATCCCGGGCCATCGCCTGAAATTCAGGAACGGTGACCGGATCGTAGACCTCGCCCCCAAGTTCGGGCGCACGGGTGATCACGCGCCGGACAAGGTGGCTCTGTGGTAAAACTTCATTGATCCCGCGCATCACGCTGTCTTTGCCGACACCAGACGGGCCGACGACGGCGATGAGGCGCCCGGGCTTCATGCGGCAGCCCGTGGGGTGAAGCGGCTTACGTCAATTTCGCGGTCACAGACACGGGCACGGGCGGCTTCATCGTGGAAGATGCCGATGATGGCAGCGCCCCGTTCTTTCGCGGCCTCGATCAGTGATAGCACCACCTCGCGATTGGTCGGGTCGAGACTTGCGGTCGGCTCATCCAACAGCATAGCCGGGTAAGAATGCGCGAAGCCGCGCGCGATATTGACCCGCTGCTGCTCTCCGCCCGAGAATGTGGTGGGCGACAAGGACCAAAGCCGTTCTGGAATGTTCAACTGCGCAAGAAGGGACCTCGCCCGATCCTCGGACTCCTCCGCCCCGATGCCAATGGCGCGCAACGGTTCGGCGACCACGTCAAGTGTCGGCACCCGTGGCACCACCCGCAGGAACTGGCTGACATATCCCAGAACTTCGCGGCGCAGGGCAATCACGTCGCGCGGTTCTGCCTGCACCAGATCCACGTCGCCGATCCGGATTTCGCCCGCCTGGGTCAGGTAGTTGCCATAGATCATCCGCATCAGCGTCGATTTGCCGGCACCAGAGGCGCCGGTCAGGGCAACGCATTCACCGGGGGACACTTTCAGCGACGCGTTGCTGATCACCTCGATCACCGCGCTGCCCTGATTGTGCAGCGTAAAGGTTTTGGAGACGTCTTTGAGTTCAATCATCGGCTCAGACCTGCAAGACAGAGGAGACAAGAAGCTGGCTATAGGCATGTTGCGGATCGTCAAGAACCTGATCCGTCAGACCCGCCTCGACCACCCGGCCGGATTTCATCACCATCAGACGATCTGCCAAAAGCCGCACGACGGCGAGGTCATGGGTGACGATGATCGCCGACAGGCCCATATCGCGCACCAGCCCGCGCAACAGGTCAAGCAGGCGCGCCTGAACGGAGACATCCAAACCGCCGGTTGGCTCATCCATAAACACCAGTCGCGGCCCGGTGACGAGGTTGCGCGCGATTTGCAAGCGCTGCTGCATCCCGCCCGAGAAAGTCGTCGGGCGGTCATCGACGCGGTCGGCGTCAATCTCCACGCGCTCCAGCCAGTCGGTAGCCCGGCCACGGATATCGCAGTAGTGGCGTTCACCCACGGCCATCAGCCGCTCACCCACATTGCCGCCTGCGGAAACCCCCATGCGCAGCCCGTCGCGGGCGTGCTGGTGGACAAAGGCCCAGTCTGTCCGGCCCAGCATGCGCCGTTCAGGTTCGGACATCGTCACCGTATCTTTCGGACCATCGGCACGGGTGTCGAAGACGACAGCGCCCGCATCAGGGGCAAGGTGGCCTGCCATGCAATTCAGCAGTGTCGATTTTCCAGAGCCACTTTCGCCGACGATGCCCATCACTTCGCCGGGATAAAGGTCGAATGACACGTCAGCACAGCCGACGTGAGCGCCATAGTTTTTAGCGATGCCCTGAACAGAAAGAAGCGGTGTCATGCGGCGGCCTCACTCTGTGTTGCAGCGGGGCCAGTATGGCCTGCGTTACGGCGGCCCAGGCAATAATCTGTGTCCGAACAGCAAAAGAGCCGCCCGCCTTGATCGTCGATGATCACCTCATCCAGATAGCTGTCTTCGGCCCCGCAAAGGCCGCAGACCTGATCGGCCTTGGAAGGCGCGAACGGGTGGTCCTCGAAATCGAGGCTGACGACCTTCGTATAGGGCGGCAATGCGTAGATGCGCTGTTCGCGCCCAGCGCCGAATAGCTGGATGGCGGCCATGTCACCCAGTTTCGGGTTATCGAATTTGGGGATCGGTGACGGGTCCATCACATAGCGCCCTTCCACCTTCACCGGGTAAGCGTAAGAGGTTGCGATATGGCCATGACGGCTGATGTCTTCGTAAAGTTTCACATGCATTAGCCCGTATTCTTCAAGGCTATGCATCTTGCGGCTCTCGCTCTCGCGCGGCTCAAGAAAGCGCAGCGGCTCCGGGATCGGGACCTGATAGACGAGGATCTGATCCTCGGTCAGCGGTTCCTCCGGAATGCGGTGGCGTGTTTGAATGATTGTGGCGTCACCGGTCACCGTTGTTGTGTCCACCCCTGCAGTACGCTCAAAAAAGCTGCGGATGGAAACGGCATTGGTCGTGTCATCCGCGCCCTGATCAATGACTTTCAGCGTGTCATCGGGCGTCAGCACAGCCGCAGAGACCTGCACGCCGCCTGTGCCCCAGCCATATGGCATTGGCATTTCGCGGCTGGCAAATGGTACCTGATAGCCGGCGATAGCCAATCCCTTGAGGATGGCACGGCGGATCATCCGCTTGGTCTGCTCATCCAGATAGGCGAAGTTATACGCGCTTTCGGTCATAGCAGACCCCTTGCTTGCAAACCTGATTTCAATATCTCGGGACCCGTGAAATGGATCGCATCCATCCCGGCGACCTGCGCCCCAAGACAATTATGCAAACCATCATCGGTGAAGATGCAGTCGTTGGCGTTCACACCCGCTTCGGCACAGAAATGCGTGAAAATCCTGACGCTTGGCTTCACCATACCAATTTGCCCGGAAACGATGGTCGTCTCAAAAACCTCGGCCAGTTCGGGATGCGCCTTGCATCCTTCCGGCCAGGTTTCAGCGGACCAGTTGGTGATGGCAAAAACGCGGATACCAGCATCTTTGAGTGCATAAAGAATGTCCCATGTTTCAGAGATTTTCTGCGGCACGGTTTGCTGATACCGCCCGACATATTGCGTCAGGCGTTGACGGTCGCCGGGATCGGGCAGCATGCGGGCCGCGTCCAGGAAAGACGCGCCCGCATCGCAGGCAAAGTTCAACTTGTCGAACTTGATACGGTCCAGAAAGGTGTCTGTTTCCGCCTCTCCCAAATCATCAAGCCAAGCCAGTGCCGGGTTCCAATCGACAAGGACGCCGCCGATATCAAAGACAACGTGTTTGGTCATTCTGCGGCCTCCTGCACCTGGCCTGCACCCGCCTCGCGGCGCAGCTTGCGCACAAGCTCCAGCTCTGACTGAAAATCAACGTAATGGGGCAGCTTGATATGCTCCAGAAAGCCCGTCGCCTGGATGTTGTCGGCGTGGTAGAGCACAAATTCGGTGTCCTGCGCAGGTGCGCCGACATTGTCCTCGCCCAGTTCTTCCCATCGCAAAGCGCGGTCAACAAGCGCCATTGATATGGCCTTGCGCTCTGTCTGGCCAAAGACCAGCCCATAGCCGCGCGTGAACTGTGGGGGCTCTGTCTTGGAGCCTTTGAACTGGTTCACCGTTTCGCATTCGGTCAGCATGACCTCTCCGATCTCGATGGCAAAACCGAGTTCAGGTATCTCCATTTCCACAGGCACTGTCCCGATGCGCAATTCGCCGACGAAGGCGTGATTGCGGGCGTAGCCGCGCTGGGTGGAATATGCGAGGCCCAGCGTAAAACCTTCGTCAGACCGTGTCAGCGCCTGCAAGCGCAGGGCACGGTCCGCTGGCATCTCAAGAGGCTCACGCGTCAGGTCTGGCGGTTCGGTGTCATCATGCGGGGCCTCTTCGATCAGACCCTCGCGGTTCAGAAAATCCGTCACATGGGGGACGGCGTCGGCGCTGGCTTCGCGCGCGGGTGCCTCGGTCACGTCACCATCGGCGGCCAGTTTGAAATCCAGCAAACGATGGGTGTAGTCGAAGGTCGGCCCGAGGATCTGGCCACCCGGCAGGTCCTTGAACGTCGCCGAAATCCGGCGGTCACAATCCATCGCGCCCGTATCAACCGGCTCCGACGACCCGAAACGGGGCAGCGTCGTGCGGTAGGCCCGGATCAGAAAGATCGCCTCGATCAGGTCGCCCCGCGCCTGTTTGATCGCCAGCGCCGCAAGGTCGGGATCATAAAGCGAGCCTTCGGCCATAACCCTGTTCACCGCAAGCGACAGCTGTTCGCGGATTTGTGCGACGGTCAGTTCGGCGACATTGGTATCCCCGCGCCGTTCCTCCGCGAGCCAGGCATGGGCGTTTTCGATGGCGCGCTCGCCGCCTTTGACTGCGACATACATCAGGACACCTCGGTTGAGCGGGGCAATGCAGCAAGCTGATCATCGCAGGTGAATATGAAATCAAGCCCCAGCGGGAACATCGCGTGGTTTGCCTGAAACGCGGCCAGGTCCGGCAGGTTCAAACTGCTTGTATCCTTGATCCCCGGCCCCGACAGGGTGGTGCCCCCGGCCAGTTCGTCGCTTTCGACGATCAGAGTGGCTGACCGGTCCGGATATTCGGAGGTGCCAACCTGATAGGCTGATAGCGGCAGCAGGTCGTCCCACGTCCCAACCGCGAACATTGCATGAGATGGGCCCATCATGGGGGCGCCTGTGTGGAACGCCAGCCAGGCGCGGATTTCCGGAGTATCCGTCCCCCCGGCGAGGTAGACAGGGGTGTCACTGTCGCACAGCGTCAGCAGAACAGACCCGGCGGCGCGCGACAGCGGGGCGGGCGGTTCTGCCCCGGCGATGTCGCAGATTTTGCCGGGCCGGGCGATCGCCTCCATCACGCTACGAAAGGCATGAGCAGATTGAATGGCAGGGTCCATGAAACCGCCGCCAAGGGTTTGCGCATCCATCAGTCGTCCCCCCGTACCATCGTGAAAAAGTCCACCTTGGTGGCCGCTGCCTTCTGGGCACGTGTGCTCTTGCGCGCCGGCGCCTCTGTGGCGAGCGGCGCCAGAACAGCAGCTTGAATATCTGCGGCCGCCCCGGTCTGCATCAGCGCATCGACAAGCGCGGCGGCCTCTACATCGGCCTTGCGACGCCCTTGGATATAGGCGTGGCCGACCTCGCCACTTTTCAGTGTCAGCGCACAGCGCGTCACCGTCATCTCACCCAGATTGAACGGGGCACCCGTTGCGCCAGCGCGGCCGCGCACCATGGTGCTGCCGATCTCTGGCGCACGGAGCCATGTGAAATCAGGGCGCGCGCCGTGTTGGTCCAGCAGGTCGCCAACGCGCCCGGCGGGCGCTTTCGCCAAAAGGCTCATCCATGCTTTACGCGGGTTTTCGTCGTCAAACGTGTCTTTCATCTCGACAACTTTTCAGATATCTATACAACTATACATATCCTATCATAACTGGCCGATCTTGACAGAGAAGTTTTGTGAAATTTGCGTGACAGATCCAAACGAACCCCTGTGTGGCAGGCCATCGCAACCGCGTTGCGCGCTGACCTTGCCGAAGGGCGCTACGTCCCCGGCGACAAGCTCCCCACCGAGGCAGCACTCGCCGAACGGTTTGGCGTCAATCGGCATACGGTACGGCACGGGATATCGACGCTGGTGGATGAAGGGTTAATCAGGACCCGGCGCGGTGCAGGCGCCTTTGTGGCCGCAACACCAACTGACTATCCCATCGGGCGTCGTGTCCGCTTTCATGAAAACCTTGTTGCGGCAGGCCGCAGGCCGGAAAAGCGCGTGTTGCACCTGGAAGACCGCGCCGCGTCCGATGGCGAGGCCCACGCGTTGCAGATTGCAGCGGGCGACCGGATTTGCGCCTATTTCGGGCTGTCGCTCGCCGACGGTCAGCCGATTGCGGTGTTCGAAAGCCTGTTCCCGTTGGAACGCCTTCCGGAAATCACTGCAGCTTTGCAAGAGACGCCAAGTGTGACGGAAGCGCTAAGCCGCGTTGGTATCGCGGACTACACCCGGGCCTCGACCCGCCTGACTGCGGTGCGCGCTTCGGCCACGCAGGCGTTGCATTTGCAGCTGGCTGAAGGTGACCCGCTGTTGCGGTCGTCTGGCGTGAATGTGGGCCGCGATGGGACGCCGGTAGAGTACGGCCGCACATGGTTTGCTGGTGATCGCGTCACACTGACACTTGGGAATGACGACCCCCCGATCAAACCAGACCGGGGGTGAAGGCAGTCATCAATTTCAGGTGGTTTATTCCAAACCCATGCAGTTCGCGTAGTAGGTCACCGTGGCAGGCCAGTCAGAGAAGATCCCCTCAACCCCCACATCCATCGCCAGCGCGTCAATATATTCGTACATGATGCCATCGCTGTTGGTGATGTCGCCAATCGACTGGTAGTACCACCCACCGCCATTCACCAGCGGGCCCGAACGTTCGATGGTCCATGTGATGATCTTCAGACCAGCGGCTTTCGCCTGGATCGCCAGTTCAGATGGCACGATCTCTTCGTCATCCAGCGTCACCAGCATCCATGTTGGTGGTGCGATATAGTTCACGCCCATCGCCTTCAGCTCTGCCATCGTATTTGGCCAGGTCGCCGGGTCCATCGGGGAATACCCTTGGATGTCATATTCATCCATCAGGTAGACCGCCTGCGCGCCGAATGCAGGCTCCGCTTTGATCCAGTAGAGCACGTCATCGAGGTTGAAGGATTGCAACCAGACGTCTGACGCGGGAATGCCAGCGGCCTTGTATTCATCCACCAGTTTCTGTGCGTAGTCCTGCTGCGTGAACCCGTTGAATGGCATCTCGACCGATGGGGTTTTCAGTTCCGGCGTGAATTTCGCGCCAAGTGCACGAAACAGTTCAATCGATTCCGCGTGTGTCATGATCGTGGCGGGCTCTGCCGAATAAAGGTCGGTGCGCCAATCGGCTGTTCCACCAAGATAGGCCTCGACCGTTGTGGCAGCGCCGTCGGCGGCGTCCATTTTCGGCGTCAATGTGCGGTACTCGGCCAGCGTGATCTCGGACGTGCGGCACTCTGCCGTGGCAGAGCTGTCACCGCTCGCGGGGGTAAAGGGCGTTGCACAGGTCGATGCGAGTGGCGTGGCCAGAATATCGGTTGTGGTATGCAGATCGTTTTGCGCGTGACGGCAGACCAGTTCCAGATCTTTGGTAAAGGTCACGTCGCATTCCAGAATACCCGCGCCCATCCGTGCCGCAGCAAGGTTGGATTCCGCAGTATGTTCAGGGAATTGCATGGGTGCACCCCGGTGGCCGATAGAAAACAGCGACGGCGATGCATCCTGGCCGCTGCAGGAAAGCAGCTTTTGCTTCAATGGACCATCTTCCATACGGTCGATCAGATAGTAGGGCCGTGGGCCGTATTCGACCCGGTCAACGGACTGCGCGACTGCGGTCGTGCCGACCAACGATAGCGACGCCAAAGCGATAATGCGAAACATAATGTCCCCTTTGAGTTTGTTTGTGCGCAGGGGGTCGCAGCGCGAGGTAACTGCAATATGACGGATCTGCCAAGCTTTTGTGACGGAGGCAAATCATCACAAAATCAAGGTGTTATTCGTATTTCTCCAGGAACGCATTTGCCGTCAAGCTGCGAAAATCCTTTAGCGCGGCGCGCAGGGTTTCATGCGGCCAGTCCCACCAGGCAAGCGCGATCAGACGGTCCGCGATGGCGCGCGGCTGGCGCAGGCGGAGGGGTTTTGCGGGGGTACCTGCAACAATGGTGTAGGGGGCGACATCCTTGGTAACGACCGCGCCCGCCGCGACGACCGCACCATCGCCCAACGTCACCTCTGGCTTGATCATCGCGCCCGCGCCGATCCAGGTGTCATGACCGATGGTCGCAATCCGTGATCTGCGGTGGGCAAAAAAATCCGCGTCAAAGTCGGCATCATCCCAGTAATCGCCCGAACGATAGAGAAAGTGATGCAATGACGCTGTGTGCAGCGGATGGTCGGTGGCACCGATGCGGCTGAACGCGGCAATGTTGGCGAATTTGCCGATCTTGGCGTTGGCAATATCTGCATACCGGTCACAATAGCTGTAATCGTCAAAATGGGTAAAGGCGACGCGGCTGCCTTTACCGATCTCAACGAAGGCGCCGAATGTGCTTTCGGTGATTTCGCAATCTGCATGAATGAAAGGCATCTCTGCCGTCAATCGAGCCATGGTCAGAACGCCCTTTCTTCATCGGTAAGATCCATGTCACGTGGTGACTGCCGCGCGGGTGACATCACGCCAGCACTCTTGATCAGGATGTCGACAGGACCAACATCATACAGCTGCGATGCGATGGCCGCAGTGTCGTCTAGCACATGTTTCACGGTGCCCCTATTGCTGCCCGTCACAGGAATTCTGGTCACTGGTCTTTGCGCCCGATCAGTCTGCCGCGCAGCCAGCCCGAGAACCAGTCCATGAACATCACCATGATGACGATGAGCACGATGTAATAGGCGACCTCTTCCCAATCCTTCTGGGTCTGGATGGCTTGGGTCAGCATCAGGCCGATCCCGCCACCGGTGATGGCCCCGATGATCGTCGCGGAACGGGTGTTGGATTCGAGGAAATAGAGGATTTGCGCAAGCAACACAGGCACAACCTGCGGGATCACGCCAAAGCGGTAGCGCTGCAGTGGTTTTGCCCCGGTGGAGGAGACGTCTTCGATCTGTTTCTGGTCCACATTTTCGAACGCTTCAGAGAAGGTTTTGCCAAAAGTACCTGTATCCGTGATCAGGATCGCCAGCGTCCCCGTCAGCGGCCCCGGTCCAAAAGCGCGGGCCAGCACGACAGTCCAGATCAGCGCATCGACCCCCCGCAAGAAATCGAACAAGCGGCGGGTCGCGGCGCGGATGATCATGATGGGAGAGAACCGTTTCGCCGCAAGGAAGGCCAAGGGCAGTGCAAGCATCGCCGCCCCCATTGTCCCAAGAAAGGCCATCAGGATTGTCTCTCCAATCGCCCAGGCCACATCCTTGTGCCGCCACATCTTGTTATTCCACCAGTCTGACAAAGCGCCGGTGATGTTTGCCCGGTCAGGATCAATCCGGTCGCCGAACAAAATGTCCATAAAGCTCTGCCCGTGATAAGGACTGTCGAGCGTGAACCAGAAAAGCTCCCATCCCGGGAAATAGTTGAACACCTCGCTCCGCGCGCCGGTGAGGGTGATACGCCCCTCTGGCGTTGTGATGCCAATGCGCCGGTTCGAGGCCGAGATCCAATCGGGCAAATCATCAGGGAGGTTGCTGGTCAGCGTGCGGCCCTCTGCCTGCACCGCGATCAATTGAAATCCGGGAATTTCGATTTCAGTCCGGTTGTCTGGCAGGTAACGGACGATGTGATCCGCGCCGATGTCGATCGTGATGATGTCATCACCACTTACCCAATCCGGGCGCTGGCCTACGGGATAGCTGCCTTTGCGCTCACCCTCGACGGCGTAAGACACGTCACCAGACCGGTTATCGCGTGTCACATGCACCTTGTGGGACCAGCTGTCAGACGCGAGCGTGACGGCATTGTCCCAGTTCGCACGGCCTGCAAGCCCCGCAACATCGAAGGCAAAAAAGATATAGACAAGATAGGCAAAGATCACTGCAGGTATGCCGAAACCAATCAGCGTCTTGCGCTGGAACAGCTGGTCTGCCTGGGATTTGACAGCATTGATATCGGTGGCAGTCATTGGCCGTGCCCTTCGGTCAGACGGTTGCGGTAGCGGCTCGACATCTGATCAAAGAAGACGATCGTGCCGAAGAGCAGGATGAAAATAGCGGCCGCCTCATCAAACCGGCCAGGCCCCCACGCCATCGCGTTGCGGAGTTCGTAGCCTATGCCACCCGCCCCAACAAAGCCGAGGATGGCGGAGGCGCGGATATTGATCTCAAACCGCAGGAGTGCATAGCTGATGTAGTTGGGGGCCACCTGCGGCAACACACCCAAAAGCATGCGTTGCGACCATGTGGCGCCGGTAGAGGCGAGCCCCTCAACCGGCTTCAGATCGGCATTCTCTGCAACCTCCGAGAACATTTTTCCCAATGCGCCCGCCGTGTGGATAGCAATCGCGATCATTGCAGGCACCGGGCCGCCGCCAAGAACAAAGATAAGGACCAGTGCGATCACAATCTCGGGCACCGCGCGCATGATGTCTGAAATACGCCGAAAGAGCGGGATCAACCGCGGCCATTTCGCCAGCCCGCGTGTGCCAAGAAGCGACAGGAACAGCCCCCCGAGCGCACCGATCAGGGTTGAGACGGCTGCGATATTGATCGTTTCAACCAGGGCCGGGAAATACTTGGAGATGAGGCCCGGGAGATCGGCGCGCTTTTCCCAAGCCTCTGACAGCACATCCGCAGGGTAGTCGCCAATCTGGTGCAAACCGTTCCAGAAACCACCGGCATTGCGGTCATCGGCAATGTTGAACCCTGACACCAGCAGGACAACAAAAAGCAGCAACGTCAGTCCACCATAAAGCCTGCGACGTTGCACCTGCGCCATGTAGCTGGCCTGAATATTATTCACGCCGCCCGGCGCATCACCCAAGGATATGTCTGTCATCCTGTCCCCGCACAAAGAAATACCGGCAGCCACGCATGGCTGCCGGACGCGTCATGAAAAGGCTTAGTTGCCAATCACGGACTCGCGGGCTGCGACGATGCTTTCATACATCTTATGTGACACAGGCTGAAAACCCAGCGTGTCGCCAGCGGCCACGCCATAGGCGCGGTCAGGGTCATTTTCGTAGAGTTCGTCGACAAGGGTGGTCATTTTGACTTTCACCTCCTCGGGCAGCGCACTGCGCAGAACGACGGGACCTTCAGGGATAACATTCGACTTCCAGATCTGGACAAGATCGTTCATGTCGACAAGACCGGCATCCACCGCGCGGCGCAGCGCGCCGGAGTTATAGCCGTCTTCCCAGTTGCCCTGGCCGTCGGCCCATGTGACGCCGCCATCAATATCGCCGGCATTGACGGCAACAATGGTCTGCTCATGGCCGCCGGTGAATTTCACATCACCAAAGTAGTCGCCGGACTCCATGGTGACGCCGTCTTTGTACTGCGGGATTTCGATAGAGGGGATCAGATAGCCGGAGGTCGAGTTCGGATCACCAAAGCCGAAGACCTTGCCCTCCATGTCGTCCAGCGACGTGATGCCGCTGTCAACACGCGCAAACCCGATGGAGTGGTAACCGACAGAGCCGTCGAGATTCACCTTGATCAGCACAGGCTCAACCGCATCGGGATCTTGCAGATAGGTGGCGGCGTAAGATGACGCGCCCAACCAGGCCATATCAATTGTGCCGCCCAAGAGCCCCTGGATCACACCGTTATAGTCCGCCGGCGCAAACAGCTTGGTTTCCACGCCCAAAAGCTCGGTCGTGTAATTCACCATGCATTCGTAGTTGTTCATCCGGTCCTGGGCGTTTTCGCCGCCCAGAATGCCGATACGGAATTCTGTGATTTCCTGAGCGGTCGCAGCCGCAGTCAGGGCAGTCGTGGCGACAAGCGCCAGGGCGAGGGTCTTTTTCATCGTTCTCTCCGTTGGGTTTGATGAAGGTGGCCCGCGTCTGGCGCGGGGGTAGCTGGCTCAGGCGTAGGCTTTTTCGACCGCAGGCCTGTCCAGTGTCTGAATCTCGGTGGATGTTGCGGCCTCTGAAAAATCCGCGCCAGCGCCGTAAATGTCGCGGGCGACGCCGGTGGTCAGTTGTGCGGGCGTGCCGTCGAAAACGATCCGCCCATCGCGCATGCCGATCACCCGGTCGCAATAGCGCCGCGCGGTGTCGAGTGTATGCAGGTTGGCAATCACCATGCGCCCGTCTTCTTCGTGAATCCGGCGCAGCGATTGCATCACCACTTGCGCATTCATCGGATCAAGCGAGGCGATGGGTTCGTCCGCCAGAATGATCTTGGGGTCTTGCATCAAGGCGCGCGCAATCGCGACGCGCTGTTGCTGCCCGCCAGAGAGCGCTTCGGCACGCTTAGGGGCTTGTTCGGCGATGCCAAGGCGGTCGAGAATTTCAATCGCTTTGTGGATGTCGGATTGCGGATAAAGGTTGAACAATGTGGCAAAGGTTGACCGCCTGTTCAGCGTGCCGTGTAGCACGTTCGAAACAACATCCATACGTGGTACAAGGTTGAACTGTTGAAAGATCATCGCGCAACGCGATTGCCATTTGCGCCTGGCCGACCCACGCAGCGCTGTAATCTCTTCGCCTTCAAATGTAATGGCGCCTTCGGATGCGTCACTCAGCCGGTTCACCACGCGAAGCAGGGTGGATTTCCCGGCCCCGGAACGCCCGATGATCCCGATCATCGTCGGCGTGCCCACATGAATGGTAGCAGCGTTAACGGCGGTCTTGTTTCCGAACCGTTTTGTTAGCGCATTGATTTCTAGCATCTGAACCCCTGGACCCCACGCGCCAAAGTAAATGCAGTCAAAGCGACAGGACCGTGAAGCTTTCGATTCAGAATTGTTTAATTTTGAAAACGGTTTTGTAACGGTTGCAGCGATGGGCGTGTCAACTGACGCGGCTCTACAGCCCTTTTTTGCGATTTATCCACAGGACGTCATAAAGCTGTTACATCCGCGCCACCGATCGGCTAACTTTTTCTTATGTCCATTATTCGAAACCTCTCTGCCCTCCTGTTCCTTGCGCTGCCGACGCTTGGCCACGCGCAAATATCTGACCTCAGCTGCGATGACAGTGTCCGCATGACGCAACGATTGGTCGAGGTTCTGGGCGCGACACGTCAAAGCTCGGGGCTGCGCGACCCAGAGACGATATTGGAAATCTGGGTGCTACCCCGAAACAGCGAATGGCTGATCTTACAAAGCTACGCCAACGGCACGTCCTGCATCGTCGCAATGGGAGAGCACTGGGAAACCGCAGTGATTGGCCCGGCCTAGGGGATCGCCTCTTGCAGTTGACCGGTCGCGGATGCCGGGCAAAAAGATTGCCCTGCAATTCGCCCACATGCATCTTTGGTGTCGGCGATATCCTTAATACCAACGGCACTTTCAATTGACCGATGGATGAATGTCAGTTTTCCGCGGTCAGCATATATCAGATCTAATTTTGCATGCGCGCCGGTTCTCTTTCTTCGACTTCGCAGTCCTGATCGGCTGCTTTCAACCCTTCAAGATGATGAAAGAGGAGACGGTGCCGGCTCGCTAGCACACGTGGTACCGCCTGACCTGCCCCCCGAAACCTCCCGCACTTTAATGTAGAGTTTGCTCAACTTTTCGAAGGAGCATACGAATGCGAATGAGCCGTTTTACCGAGGCACAGATTGTCGGGATGATCAAAGAACAAGATGCTGGGATGCCGACGGCGGAGGTGTGCCGCAAGCGGCGTCGGTTTGGCTACCGCCGGGTCGACGTGATGTTGGAGCGCGAAGGATACGTCATGAAACACAAGAAGCTGTATCGTCTTCGCCCTGGCAGAAAGGCACTGTCAAAAACACCAATCGCCGCGCTCGAAGGTGGCTGCCAAAGAAGCGTGACATCACGGCGGTCTCAGATCATGAATTGAAAATGATCTGCGACCGCCTCAATGCGACACCTCGAAAATGCCTCGGATGGAAGACACCGGCCGAGGTCTTCCGCGAAAAGATGATGGAGGAAATGGGGCGATCCCCCTACCCTCAAGAGGAATAGGAGTCGCAGTTCAAGTATCGCTCACACTCTTCGCGTGGTAGAGATGTCGTCATGCAATCCAGAGCGACAGTAGATTTAAGAACTGTTTCTCGTATCGAGGGGTGGCAAGGCATACTTGGTTTTGGCAGAGGAGATGCTATCCGGGGCTTGAAATTGATTATTGAACGCGGTTCAACTGCTAATCGCTCAACTTGGTATGTTAGCGTATTGCTTGTAGTTATAGAGGTGGGCTTGTTTGTTGTTGGCAGTTTGAATCATAGTTGATTTCGGGACTGACGATGTATCGCGTACTCGTAGCCCAACTCCTGCATTTTGCGGTTGTATTTTCTTGCGGACAATGGGTTGTATAGTATCAGCTGTTCAACTTGGAAACACAAAAGGTGTGATAGGCTTGCTACACCGGTGGAGTTGGAGCTTCTGATCACATTGTGGAGTTGGTCACAATACTGCGGTGGTGGATATGATTTCCATTTGGTGGCTTTTGTAAAGGATCTGCGGAATAGATAACGGAGTGAATTGTGCCCCATGCAGAATTGCTAAATTGTTTAGTTGTGCGCTTTGGTGTAAGCGTAAGGCTTTTTCTAGTGGCCATCGCGATCATTTGGTTTTCGATGCCTGCTCTTGCCCAAGAGGATGAATGGATTCCGTTCAATCCAGATACTGGCGCACCACTTAAGCTAAGCGTTTTCCAAGAGATTCCGGAGTTTCGATCGCACCTCTATCGCTTGGACCTAAAATCCAACCTAATTGATAAGGGCGATGAATGGACGCCGATGGTGGATGCCGACATCTGGGTGTTTCTTTTAAAGAGCCGAGCCGACGCTATATTTCTCCCTGAAATAGTGCTTGATCCTTTGAAAGATTATTACGAGGGTACTCCCGCTTTTGCCATAACAGGCAATATGTCAATCAATGGTATGGTTGGTGAAAGATTGATGTTTTTTGTATTCTTGGAGGATTTTGGGGAAGATGATTTTGGTGCTATCGGATGCGATGTCGCAACGCTTCTCTATTCCAAGCTAGGCGGTAATGAACTAGCCGACGTTCAGGCGGCACAAGTTGATTGTTACGATAACTAATTGTAATTTTATAGATAAATTTGGAGACGGACTGTGGGTGGGCTAGCGAGCAATCTTTCCTTCGGACTTGAGAATGGCCTTAGCTATGGCATGATTGGTACCGATGCGGCTTTTGTTGGGTTTTCGGGAGATATTAAGCTGGCGAAGATATCAGGGTGCCCGTCCGTTAAACCCGCCCTGTTGAGCGGGAATGTGACCTGTTACGCTGCTTGTGCAGCGTAACGCCAGGGGAGGAGCTCATCGAGGCGTGTGATCTTGTGGTCGGCGATCTGGGCAAGGACCCATGTGAGCCAGGCTTGTGGATCAACGTCGTTGAGCTTGGCGGTCTCGATGAGGGTGAAGGCGAACGCCATGGCCCTAGGTCGGGTTCAACGGACGCTCACTGCATTGGCTATCGGAGTAGGATTCGAGCCTACGACCTTCGGATTGTTCGTTTGGCGAGCTAACAAGCTGCCTTATCCCGCACCAGCGGTCGCCTGATTTCCTGAATTTAGGGTGTATCGTCAGAGAGATACCCCGATGTTCCTTATTAGGTTTGGCAATGACTTACTCTCCCACGCCTTAAGACGCAGTACCATCAGCGCTGCGGCACTTAACTGCCGAGTTCGGGATGGGATCGGGTGTTTTGCTCGCGCTATGATCACCAAACCAAATAAAGAACATCAGGTTCCAAGTCGCATACGACTGAAGTGTGTGTATGTATCTTGCTTCACCAGTCTTACTATTACTGGATCAAATCAAGCCTATCGAGCAATTAGTACCAGTCAACTGAACGTATCACTACGCTTACATCTCTGGCCTATCGACGAGGTGGTCTACCTCGGCTCTCAGGGATATCTTGTTTTGAAGGGGGCTTCCCGCTTAGATGCCTTCAGCGGTTATCCCGTCCGAACATAGCTACCCGGCAATGCCACTGGCGTGACAACCGGATACACCAGAGGTTCGTCCACTCCGGTCCTCTCGTACTAGGAGCAGCTCCTCTCAAATCTCAAACGTCCACGGCAGATAGGGACCGAACTGTCTCACGACGTTCTAAACCCAGCTCGCGTACCACTTTAAATGGCGAACAGCCGTACCCTTGGGACCTGCTCCAGCCCCAGGATGTGATGAGCCGACATCGAGGTGCCAAACACCGCCGTCGATGTGAACTCTTGGGCGGTATCAGCCTGTTATCCCCAGCGTACCTTTTATCCGTTGAGCGATGGCCCTTCCATACAGAACCACCGGATCACTAAGACCTACTTTCGTACCTGCTCGACGTGTCTGTCTCGCAGTTAAGCTGTGCTTTTGCCTTTACACTCTACGCAGCGATTTCCGACCGCTGCTGAGCACAACCTTCGCGCGCCTCCGTTACACTTTGGGAGGCGACCGCCCCAGTCAAACTACCCACCACGCAGGGTCCTCGGACCCGGATAACGGGCCTGCGGTTAGAACATCAAGCAGAATAAGGGTGGTATTTCAAGGTTGGCTCCACTAGAGACTGGCGTCCCAGTTTCAAAGCCTCACCACCTATCCTGCACATACTAGTGCTCAAATGTTCACTGTGAAGCTATAGTAAAGGTGCATGGGGTCTTTCCGTCTAGCCGCGGGTATCACAGCATCTTCACTGCGATATTCAATTTCGCTGAGTCTACGGGTGGAGACAGTGTGGCCAGTCGTTACGCCATTCGTGCAGGTCGGAACTTACCCGACAAGGAATTTCGCTACCTTAGGACCGTTATAGTTACGGCCGCCGTTTACTTGGGCTTCGATCAAGAGCTTCGCTTACGCTAACCCCATCAATTAACCTTCAAGCACCGGGCAGGCGTCACACCCTATACGTCCATCTTTCGTGTTTGCAGAGTGCTGTGTTTTTAATAAACAGTCGCAGCCACCTGGTATCTTCGACCGATCAATGCTTACGGAGTAAGTCCTTCACACTAACCGGCGCACCTTCTCCCGAAGTTACGGTGCCATTTTGCCTAGTTCCTTCACCCGAGTTCTCTCAAGCGCCTTGGTATTCTCTACCTGACCACCTGTGTCGGTTTGGGGTACGGTTCGATGCATATCTGAAGCTTAGAAGTTTTTCCTGGAAGCATGGCATCAACCACTTCGTCCAAAAGAGGACTCGTCATCAGCTCTCGGTCTTAAAGGGACCCGGATTTGCCTAAGTCTCCAAACCTACCGCCTTAAACACAGACAACCATCGCTGTGCTAGCCTAGCCTTCTCCGTCTCTCCATCGCAATATGCATGAGTACAGGAATATTAACCTGTTTCCCATCGACTACGCATTTCTGCCTCGCCTTAGGGGCCGACTCACCCTGCCCTGATTAGCATGGGACAGGAAACCTTGGTCTTCCGGCGGGGGAGTTTTTCACTCCCCTTATCGTTACTCATGTCAACATTCGCACTTCTGATACCTCCAGCCTGCCTTACAGCTTGACCTTCAACGGCTTACAGAACGCTCCTCTACCATGCAAGATAAATCTTGCATCCGTAGCTTCGGTGTACAGTTTTAGCCCCGTTATATCTTCCGCGCAGGCCGACTCGACTAGTGAGCTATTACGCTTTCTTTAAAGGATGGCTGCTTCTAAGCCAACCTCCTAGCTGTCTAAGCCTTCCCACATGCGTTTCCCACTTAACTGTGAACTTTGGGACCTTAGCTGACGGTCTGGGTTGTTTCCCTTTCCACGACGGACGTTAGCACCCGCCGTGTGTCTCCCGTAATTGCACTCATTGGTATTCGGAGTTTGCATGGGGTTGGTAAGTCGGGATGACCCCCTAGCCCAAACAGTGCTCTACCCCCAATGGTGAGATACGAGGCGCTACCTAAATAGCTTTCGAGGAGAACCAGCTATCTCCGAGTTTGATTAGCCTTTCACTCCTATCCACAAGTCATCCCCGGACCTTTTTCAACAGGTACGTGGGTTCGGTCCTCCAGTTAGTGTTACCCAACCTTCAACCTGCTCATGGATAGATCGCCCGGTTTCGGGTCTATTCCCAGCAACTAAACGCCCTATTAAGACTCGGTTTCCCTACGGCTCCCCTAAATGGCTTAACCTTGCTACTGAAAATAAGTCGTTGACCCATTATACAAAAGGTACGCTGTCAGCCCTCAAGGGGCCTCCAACTGATTGTAGGCGTTCGGTTTCAGGTATCTATTTCACTCCCCTCGCCGGGGTTCTTTTCGCCTTTC